>JBKJLB010000382.1:0-6660 GCA_046597075.1 Pelobium sp. | reverse complement strand
CAATGAATGGACTTTATGGCGTGGAGAAATTTATGACCGCTGTTTATACTGTGCCGAGTTTTTACAAAACGAAGATTACACTAAAAAAGTGGAGAACGAAATTAGAGAGCAGGTAAAAGAAGAAAATGATCTTTTCTTTGTAAAGCCAAGCGATTCTAAATTTACTGCATCTTCTAAAAGGTTTTTGCGAAAATTCAGAAAAATTATTGTGTTTGCTCAAGCCGCATTGGTTGCTTTTATGAGTTTACTCTTGTGGTTAATTGGTTTAATGAGCACATGAGAAAGGCATTATTAAATTATTGGTTCATTGGTTTTAGTATTTTATGGATCATCATTTTTACTTGTACCAAATTAAATTTCTATTTCTGGTGGCCTATTCAGTTTTATTTAATTGATTTAATTGCAATACCAATATTAGGCACACTAAGTTTAATTTTTTACAGATGGGTTTTACAGAACGAAAAAGCAACACTCCCTTTATGGAGTGTTGCTTTTTTGACAATTGCTTTATCTTTGTGGTTTGAGTGGTATTTACCTAAACATCAAATCAGATATACTGCTGATGTTTGGGATATTGTGATGTACGTTTTAGGTGCGCTTTTCTTTATTCTAATGATGAATAAACCCAAAACCGATAAATTTGATTACCAAAAGGATTGTCCATAGAACTCCTTTGGAGAAGCGACATCCTTTATCCCGATTTTTCATCGGGTTAAAGAAATAGCGAAAAGCCCAACCCCAATTTTTTAAAGAGGAGTTAGGCCCAAAGATTTTTATTTATTCTACATGTTTGAGAGAGGAAGCACCATTTTTATCTTCCTTTACTTGTTTTGGATTGCCTTTATAGTAGATTTTACTTGCTCCAGAAGTTTTGATTAGTAGACTGTTTAAAACATTTATTTCGCAATTACTAGCACCTGACGACTCGATTCGGTAATCACTTACTATAAAATCATAAGCATGAATTTCAGCAGCACCACTCAAATCAACATCATGCTGACGAGCTTGACCTTTTATATTAATAGTTGAAGAACCTGATAAATTTGTTGATAGTTTACCAGTAACTAAATCTAAATTTACTTTTGATGCACCGCTTAAATCGAGTTTAAAATTATCAGGGTGTATTTGATTTTCTGAAATGATTTGCGTTGCGCCAGAAGCTTTTATACCTTCCCACTTCTTTGCTCCTAATTCAATTTCTATTAAACCAGCGTTGCAATAATTCCCGTCCATTTCAATTTCTAAAACGCCGTTACTTACCCTTGTTTTTATTTCTTTCTGAATATTATCGTCGGCCGTTATTTTCATAGAAAAAGTAGAATCCTCTTTTATTTTTAATCTAATGTTTCCACCAAATTCTACTTTTGTAAATTCAGAAACATCACGACTTTCTGTAGTTTGCCTTCCAGAACCTTTTATACAATCCATGTTACACGCTGTTGTGAACATTATTAAAGCAATCAATATTGCTGTTAATGATTTGGTTATTTGAGTTTTCATATTTCCTGTGATTTGTTTTGGAATAAATACTTAAAGTTTGAAGTTACATAAAAAATAAAAAAAGCCGCTTTTATTGCGGCTTTATGATTTATGATGGAGTTAATTATTGTTGAGAGAAAATTTCTGCTATTTCATCAAGTTTTTGAGCCATAATTTTAGGCTCAACTAAATGTGTATTTTGATTTTTCCCTGATGTGATACTTGAATCATCATGTAGTTTTACTTCCTCTGTTTGGGCAACAAATTTGGTAACATCTATATTTGAAGCTTGGTGAGCTATTACTTGGTGAAACTCTGTAGATCCTTTTAATTTCAATCTTGATGAGTCTGTAATATCAGTGGTTAAATTAAAAGCTTGAACATCTAATACAGCATTAGCCTGATTACCTAAAGTCACTTTAAAATCAATCGCTCTAAATTGGTTTAAGCTGTATACTAAGGCATGGTCATAAGCCTCTACACTTCTTAAATCCTTTACTGTAACCCAAACGGTTAATATCTCTTCCTCGAATGAACTAATTCTTAAAGTTCCATCCTCTACTTGAGTTAAAGCATTTTTTGCATAATAATCATTACCTACTTTGATACTTTGTTCCTCGCCTTGGGAAATAAAAACCTGAACATTTCCTTTTGCAAAGATTTTATGAATAGGTGTTTTTTCATTTAATACTGTTTGCGTTTTGTTATTTTCTGACGCCATTACTTTCTGTGTTCCTGAAACTACAATCAGGATAAATAATGCAACATATAATGCAGCTACTATTTTAGTTTTTAAATTTTTCATCTTATTAAATATTTTTCTTTATTATTAATTATTAAACCTTTTTACCTTTTTAGAACTTTCATGTAGTATGTATTACATGGTATTATTCTGATTTTAATTTTATCCGTTAACGAAACGTTTATAAGCTTTTTTCTTTTGTGCTTACTGTTATTAAGACGTTGCTTTAATAAAAACGTTACACCTGTTAGTAAAAAATATTTAATATTTTATTAATTGATAAGAAAAATGCTTTTAAACGATTTAAACACATTTTTTTATTTAGTTCTAGTTGTGGTATCCACTCGTGATTAGCATTATGGCTATTAAAATCTAGAACTTTTTAAAGCTTTAAAGTCTCAAGAACTTCAAACTCATCTTATTTTTAGGCTGTTTGTTGTAAACGGAACATCGAAAAAAGAACATAAAGGTTACCTAAGAATCTTATCGACATGCTCTTTTGAAAATATTTTTGAGAAGAAAAAATTAAAACATTAGCCGTTTAGAATCTATTAGCTAAAAATTAAAGTTTGATAAGGTTTTATTTTTATAGTTTCTGATATTAAATACCCTATTTTCAATTTGACTGAAGAAGTAAAATCGGTAAAGAAATATTAGGCAACTCAATAGATTTGATTAATAAACTTTTATGCCTAAAGATTGGTAGTATTATATAATGCAAAAATCAACTTGATTAATCTTTTTAGGAAAAATCCTCAAATATGTATTATCTATAATGTAGCTGTTAACATTCACTTAGCCGAGTTGATAAAAATCATCTGATTTCTTAATCTCACCAGCATCTAGCAATAAGCGTATAGATTCTAGTTTCTCTTTATCAGATCCTTTTTTTAATATTTGAACCAAATCATTCAATTTTAATGGAGATGATTGTAAAGTCTTTAAAATATCATCAATAATCTGAGACTTGATATCAGGTTTCTGGGCTCTTTTCTCAGTCAAGCAAACATCACACACACCACATTTTTTAGCATTAATCTCATCAAAATAATTCAATATTTGCTTACTCCTACAGATGGGCTGTTCCACAAAAGATAACATCGAAAGCATTTTCTCTTTATAAATCAGTTTTCTACTCTCGTAATGCTTTCTGTCTAAAATGATATCTTCAGTTTTTATTCTTGGCCTCAGAAAAGTTAATAATGGCTGATTGCTTTGCTCTTGATAGCTAATGACTTCTAAATTATCTAATTCTCTTAAAAAAGCTTTCACTTCAAACTGTGTGGTGTGTGTTTTCTGAGAGATATCACTTTCTTTTATATGAACATACCCATCAAAAGCACCTCCATAAGAACGTAAAATCGCTTTTATAAAACCATCAAACTTCGCATTCTCAACTTGGAATTTGTATAAATCTTCACCATTTACTAAAAACTGAATTCTTGAAGGTATTAACGCATTCTCACTCAGCACAAAATATTCATCATGCTCTAGAAATTTTATTGCACTAATTGTTGGTTGTACCTCTAATTGAAATTTAGAACAAAAATCGGCTAAATTAAACTCGTAAGTTACTTCTTCTCCAACACCAATTGGTATCTGGAGATAGTTACAGATAAAATGATAGGTCTTTTTGATTAAATCGGTTTCAGGAAAATTTTGCTCAAATTTCTTTTCGAAACTAAATTTGTCTCTGGCTTGGTACAAAACTACGGCATAAGCTTTTCGTTCATCTCTGCCAGCCCTACCTGCTTCCTGATAATAAGCTTCTAAACTCTCGGGCATTTCATAATGTACCACAAAACGAACATTAGGTTTATCTATTCCCATCCCAAAAGCATTGGTTGCCACCATCACCCGCACTTTATCCTCTAACCAAAGATGTTGCTTTTCTGATCTTTCATCTAAATTTAAACCAGCGTGGTAATATTGAGCTTTAATGCCATGCTGATTTAAATATTTAGCCAATTCCACGGTATCCTTTCGGGTTCTTACGTATAAAATCCCACTTCCTTTTACGCCATTACACACATCAATTAGTTTTTGTAATTTATTATCTTGATTGATGACTGCGTAACTCAAATTCTTCCTTTCAAAGCTCTTTCTAAAAGTTTTTTGATTTTTAAAGTCGAGCTTTTCTATAATATCTAACTGAACTTTTTCTGTAGCAGAAGCTGTTAAAGCTAAAATTGGAACTTTAGGGTGGAGATTTCTAAATTCGACGATGTGCATGTAAGGAGGCCTAAAATCATAACCCCATTGCGAGATACAGTGCGCCTCATCAACGGCTAACAAATTCACTTTCATGTATTTGATACGTTCTTTCACCAAATCAGAAAGTAACCTTTCTGGGGATAGATAAAGAAATTTAACAGGTCCATAAATGCAGTTATCCAAAGCAATATCTATTTCTCTTTTACCCATGCCTGCAAAAATCGCAATAGCAGAAATCCCTCTTTTTTGCAAATTCTCTACTTGATCTTTCATTAATGCAATTAATGGAGAAATTACAATGCAGATTCCTTCCATCGCCATAGCTGGCACCTGAAAACAAATAGATTTACCACCACCTGTAGGCAATAAAGCTAAGGTATCTTGATTTTCCAGAACCGAATTTATGATATCCTCCTGTAAAGGACGGAATTCATCATAACCCCAATATTGTCGTAAAATTTCCTTTACCTCCATAGATTCAACCTAACCAAAGCTATAAAATTTCCTAAATTGGCCAAGCTAAAAACAACCTACATGAATAAATTATTACTTACTACATCTATTTTCTTCTTTTACGCTTTAGTTGGTATTTCGCAAGAAAACAATCAAAAAAAATGGGATATAGAAAAACCTAAAGGTCCTTCAAAAAGTATCTCTTTCAACACTACAGAAGGAACTTATATGAATGTTGATGTAAGCCCAGATGGTAAATTTATTGCTTTTGATTTATTAGGAGACCTTTACAAAATGCCGATAACTGGTGGGAAAGCAACTTTACTTTCTGGTGGAATGGCATTTGAAGTGCAACCTCGTTTTTCTCCAGATGGGAAATACATTTCGTATACCAGTGACAAAGATGGCGGAGATAATATTTGGGTCATGAATGTGGACGGATCTAATCAGCATGCTATCACAAAGGAGAATTTTAGATTGCTTAATAATGCGGTTTGGACACCCGATAGTAAATACATAATTGCTCGTAAACACTTTACCGGAACACGATCTTTAGGTGCTGGAGAATTATGGATGTACCATATTGCTGGTGGATTAGATGGCATACAATTAACAAAAAGAAAGAATGATCAGCAGGATTTAGGTGAACCTTGGGTATCCCCAAACGGAAAGTCTGTTTATTATAGTGAAGATGTAAGCCCAGGTCCGTTTTTTCAATACAATAAAGATCCTAACGGAGAAATTTATGCGATAAACAAGTTAAATTTAGAAACAGGGGAGATAGAAAAAGTTACTGGTGGCGCTGGTGGCGCCGTTAGACCACAAATATCCCCTGATGGAACGATGCTAGCTTTTGTAAAAAGAGATCGTTTAAAATCTATTTTATATATACAAAATTTAGCTACCGGAGAAGAATTTCCTGTTTACAATGATTTATCTAAAGACCAACAAGAGGCTTGGGCTATTTTTGGGGTTTATCCAAATTTTAACTGGTTACCAGATAGCAGAACAATTGTATTTTATGCAAAAGGAAAAATTAGAAAAATTGATACAATTACAAATTATTCAGAAGAAATTCCGTTCTCTGTAGACGTAAAACAAACCATTCAGGATGCCTTGCATTTTCCCCAAAATGTATTTTCTGATGAGTTTAAATCAAAAATGATTCGTCAATTAACCACTTCGCCTGATGGTAAGAAAGTTGTTTTTAATGCCGCTGGATATCTATATATCAAAGATCTACCTGATGGAAAGCCTGAACGTTTAACTAACACAACAGAATGGGAATTTGAGCCTGCTTTTAGTCCTGATGGTAAATCAATCATATTTACAAGTTGGACAGATGAACAGCGGGGTGCTATTATGAGGTATGAGTTTAAAGGAAAAAAAATAAAAGCCATCACAACTGAAAGAGGATTTTATTACTCTCCAAAGTTTAACCATAAGGGAGATATGATTGTTTATCGTAAAGGGGTGGGTAATGATGTTTTAGGATTTATGTATGGTAAAAACCCAGGTGTTTATGTTACAAATATTGACAATGGTGCTCCAAAACTGATAAGTAAAAGAGGAATTAAACCCCAATTCAACGCAACTGATGACCGTATTTTTTTCCAATCCTCGCAAGATGGCATGAAAGCTTTTATAAGTTGTGATTTATATGGAGGGCATTTTAAAACCCATTATACTTCAAAATATGTGAATGACTTTATTCCAAGTCCTGATGGGAAATGGATGGCTTTTAACGAGTTATTTAATGTTTACCTCACTCC
>JBKJLB010000370.1:0-3612 GCA_046597075.1 Pelobium sp. | reverse complement strand
GGACAAGTGAATTGTATAGCTGCTGTTTGCTCAGTTTTTCCTGATTTCTTATCGTTTTTGGATAGACAACCCAAAAAAGAAAAAGCTAAAAGCAAAATGCTTAAAACCAAAAGCTTATATGAAATATTCGAAGATATTTTTTTATGAGCCTTATTTTTATAGGTATTTAAATCAACACCTTCAGTCTTTAGCTTTAAACTTTCGGCTTGTAGCTTATTGCTCCACATTCTTTCCATATTCTGCTAACATTTGATAATAAGTGTTCGATAAATCAAGCTCATCTAATTGTGCTTCATTTAAATCTTTCCAAGCATTTAATACCGTTAATAAATCGGCTTTATTTTCCTGATAGTTTAAAAGGTTGACATCATAACTTTTACGCAGGGCTGGGATAATCCTTTGTTCATAAGTCTCAAGTTCTGTTTTCATGTGTTTTAAATGTTCTTCCTGGGTTTTAATCATACCAATATTACTGATGATAAAACTTTCCCTTTGTTGCTGCATGGCAGCTGTCTCAAACTCGTTTGCTTTTAATTTAGATTGATAGGATTTGGCAGCCCATGGAGCAAAAGGAATATTAATACCGGCCATTAAACTAAATTGGTTTGGCATATTGGTGTTGTAAGTAAGCATATGATTAAACTGTAAACTAAACTCGGGTTTAGCATCAGCGGCAATCATTTTATTCTCTAATTGAAGGCTTTTAATTTGCGCATCATATTGTTTACTTAAACTTCTTTCTTCGCTGACTATCTGCTTGTTAATATCATTCGTTAAAGTAAAATCTGCTGTCTTACTACTTAATTCAAAATTAGTTGCCACATCCCGATTCATTAAGGTATTCAGTTTAATTTTACCAATATTGATATTGGCTTTAGTATCAGATATTTTATTTTGAAGCTGATAAATCTTAGCCTCAGTTTGGTAAATCTCTGCCAATTCGGCCTTATTATAAGTGTATCTGATTTCAGAGAGCTTTTTTAAATTCTTTAATATTTCAAAGTTTTCTTGATCAAATTTTAGTTTCTTTTCTAAAACCAAAGTCTCAAAATATACTGACCTCGCTAAGGCTCTTAATTGATTAAAATTTTCGGCCTTTCCTTGTTTGGTAATGGCAGCTTGTGCAGCATAGAAGTCTTTAGCGCTTTTAATCCTACTTTTATTTGGAAACTTTTGTTCGGCAGTTATCATAAAAGAACCATCCTGTTGATTACCTGGTCTCGAAAAATTGTTATACGGTGTCATGAAACTCGACACACCCACCATCGGGGCCATCCATGCACTAGCGCCTTCTATTTTGGCATCTTCACTCATTATTTGTTGATCGTACACCTTTAAATCAGGGTTATCTTTTTTGATAATCTGAATTAAGCTGTCTAAACTAAGTCTTTCCTGAGCAAAAGAAGTCGAAAAGCCCACTAGCATCAGCGAAAGCGTAATGATATTTTTTTTAATGTTTAACATCTAATACCTCCAGTTTTCCATATTTATTTAATTCATACTCTTTACTCATCAGAAAAATGAGCGGGGTTACCAATAAGATGTGCGTAGAAGAGGTAAGCACTCCACCAATCATAGGTAATACAATGGGCAACATCACATCGCTACCCACACCATTGCTCCACAACACAGGGATTAAGCCAAATAAAGCCACACAAACCGTCATAATTTTTGGTCTAAGTCGTTTTGCTGCGCCCATAATCACATATTGTTTAATATCTTCCTTGGTAATCGTTTCTCTCGAGTTACCTTTCTCTTTTACCAATTGCTGCATGGCATCATTTAAATAAATCACCATTACTACTCCAGTTTCAACAGCAATTCCGAAGAGTGCAATAAAACCAACGGCAACTGCAATTGATAAGTTAACTCCATAGAAATAAACCATATAAGCTCCTCCAATTAAAGCAAAAGGAATAGTAATTAAACTTAAAAAAGCTTCTCTTGCAGATTTAAAAGCTAAATAAAGAGCCAAAAAGATGATAACCAATACCACTGGTAAAATAAGTAAGAGTGTCCGCTCACCACGGATTAAATTTTCATATTGACCGCTCCACTCTAAAAAATAACCTTTTGGCAAATTCACTTCTCCACTCAGCTTTTTCATGGCCTCGTCTACAGTGGTACCCAAATCTCTGTCTCGTACATTAAACATCACCGCACCTCTAAGCAGTGCATTTTCTGAGGTAATCATTGGAGGTCCATCAGCAAATTGGATATCAACTACAGAAGAAAGAGGAATGATACCCGCATCTGGTGAATTTATAGGAATACGTTTTAACTTTTCGATACTATTTCTGTAATCTTGAGCTAAACGGACAGAAATACCAAATCTTTGTCTTCCTTCAACAGTATTGGCAAAAGGAAGCCCGCCAATTGCAGCTTCAACGGTAGCGTTTACATCATCAATGTTTAAGCCGTATCTAGTTAATTCATCTCTTTTAATATTGATTTCTAAGTATTTACCACCTGTAACTGGTTCCACATATAAATCTTTAATTCCCGGGATGCCTTCTAATCTATCTTTTACTTGCTCTTCAACTTTAGCAATTTCATTTAAATTTTGACCATAAACTTTTACGCCCACATCTGTTCTTATACCAGTTGAAAGCATATTGATACGATTGATAATTGGTTGTGTCCAACCGTTTACCACACCCGGGATTTGAAGTTTACCATCTAATTCCTCTACAATCTTTTTCTTGGTCATTCCTGCTCTCCATTGGTCTTTAGGCTTTAGCAAAATGATGGTTTCAATCATACTGATAGGAGAGTTGTCTGTTGCTGAGCTAGCTCTCCCAGCTTTCCCCAATACTTTATCCACTTCGGGTGTGCTTTTGATTATTTTATCTTGAACTTGTAAGATTCTTTTGATTTCGCTATTTGAAATATCTGGCAGCGTAACTGGCATAAAAAGGATGGACTGCTCGTCTAATGGTGGCATAAACTCTCTTCCTAAGCTAAAAAGCATTGGGATACTGATGATTAATGCTAAAAGATTAATACCAATAGTGGTTTTTCTATACTTTAGACATTTCCTGATTAAAGGTTCATAAATACGCTCTAAAAACCTATTGATAGGATTATGATCATCAGAACGGAACCTGCCTTTCATAAAAAATGAGATCATTACAGGTGCCAATGTAACCACCAAAAATGCATCTACTAACAAAATAAATGTTTTGGTATATGCTAATGGATGAAATAACTTTCCTTCTTGTCCTGTTAATAAAAACACCGGTAAGAATGAAGTGATGATTATGATTGTAGAATAAAAAACTCCCCTAGAAACCTGCTGGCAAGCTCTTTCAATAATAGATAAACGCTCTTTTTCGTCTAGCTTAACGTAACTATTATCTGATTTTCTTTTAAAAATATTCTTCAGTCTGTTCATTTCTCCTTCGATTTAGCATTTAACTCAGCTTGTCGTACAGACAGCTGCTTATAAGAATTCTCCGACATGATAATTCCATTATCTACAATAACACCAATGGCTAATGCAATACCAGTAAGCGACATGATATTGGAACTGATATCAAATGCATTTAAAATGATAAAACTTGCGGCTATCGTAATTGGAATTTGAATAATAATACTGATGGCACTTCTCCA
>JBKJLB010000336.1:0-4095 GCA_046597075.1 Pelobium sp. | reverse complement strand
TTTTTCATTTTATCTTCTGAAAAATATTGTACCTAGCATCTATCACCTTTAACCTCTTTTTTAAATTCGTATCCCTTATTGCTTCTTTTGGGCCAAACCATAAAAAACCAAAAAGACACAGACTATCGATTAATAATTGAATCACTCTGTCTTGCAATTTGGTATCAAAATATATGAGTACATTTCTACAACTTATTAGTTGAAACTCATTGAAGACACCATCAGACACTAAATTATGAACAGAATATAAACAGTTTTTCTTTAATTCGTTATTGATAATGCTGTTTTGATATTGTACTTGAAAATAGTCTGAAAAAGGATGATTTAATCCTATCAAATTATAATTTTCGGCGTAAGCTTTCATATCCTTTAATGGATAAATCCCATTCTTAGCCTCTTCTAAAACTTGGGTATCAATATCTGTTCCATAAAAAAAAGATTTCTGATACAACCTAGCATCTTTAAATAATATGGTAAAAGAGTATAACTCTTGCCCAGATGACACACCTGCATTCCAGATTTTAATCCGCTGAAAAGAAGATAGGTAAGGTAAAACATTAGCCTTAAGACTTTTATAAAAATCAGGATCTCTGAACATTTCGGTTACATTAACCGTGATTTCTTGCAATAAAAAATTAAGAGATTTTGAATCGTTAGTGATTTTATTTTTAAGATCAACAAAATCCCATTGGTGTTTTGAAATTAATCTTTCGACCCTTCTTTTTAAAGAGGCTTTGCTATAATTAGAAAAATCAAACCCATGAATAATTCTAATCAGCACTATAATATCTTCTAGCTCATCGTCTGTTAATTCTTTCAATACACCTCCCCTTTTTAAGCTAACCAAATTTTAATAAGTGATAAAAGCTTATCTACATCTACTGGCTTAGTAATATAGTCATTTGCCCCAGCTGCAATACAATCTGCCCTATCTTCTTTCATCGCTTTGGCGGTTAAAGCAATAATGGGAAGTTTTTTCCATTTATTGTTCGTTCTTATTACTCTCATGGCTTCAAAACCATTCATTTTTGGCATCATGATATCCATTAAAACTAAATTTACAGCTTTTAATGTTTTCAATTTTTCAATTGCCTCTTCACCATCATTTGCAATTTCTACCTTAAAACCAAAACCATCAAGTACGGCACTTAAAGCAAAGATGTTTCGCATATCATCATCTACTAATAAAATTGTTTTCCCTCTTAATTGATCTGTGCTCTCTTGAGAATGCTTGTTTAGTGGTTTTAATTCGTCGCTTTTAATCTTATGCAAAAACAAGCTGACTTCATCTAATAACCTATCGCTAGATTTACTCGATTTCATCACTGTTGCGTTTGAGAAATTAAGCAGTTTAGTGATTTTTTCATCATCCAACTCCATTTCTGTATTAACTACAACCGGAAGATTCTTAAACTTCTCATCACTCTTGATTTTCTCCAATAAATCAATGCCTGAGATATCTGGAAGCTTTAAATCCAGAATAATACAATCAAAGCTATGGTCTTCTAATAATTTTAATGCTTCTTCTCCGGTGTAAGCCTGCTTAACATCTATACCCTTATCTTGAAACAATTTGGCAAGCGCATCACTTTGAATTTCGTGATCCTCTACCAATAAAATACTCTTTAACAAAAGATCGCCCTTGTTTAAAATAGAGCTAAATACATTTTCTAGAACATCATTATCAACAGGTTTTTTAATAAATGATAATGCCCCAGATATAATTGCTTTTTGCTCTCGCTGATCACCTGCGGACATCATATGGACAGGGATAGCACTTGTTTCATCATCAGATTTTAGTCTTTTTAAAACATTCCATCCGTCAATTCCTGGTAACATTACGTCTAAGAGAATCGCATCAGGCAATTCGGCGAAAGCTAA
This sequence comes from Pelobium sp., assembly GCA_046597075.1. GTDB lineage: Bacteria > Bacteroidota > Bacteroidia > Sphingobacteriales > Sphingobacteriaceae > Pseudopedobacter. The sequence continues at coordinate 2,214 of JBKJLB010000336.1, read as the reverse complement.
ATTTAAAGCCTGCTCGCCATCATAAGCCTGTAAAACATCAAAATTTTTGTCAATGCCATATTTCTTTAAATAATCATTAAAATTTTGGTCATCCTCTACAATTAACAATAAAGGCTTTACTCTTTTTGGATGAGTTATTTTTGTAAGACTAAGTTTCTTTAAAATTTCAGGGGCAGACTGTTGCTCTTCTGAAGTTTGGATTTCAGATGCTTCGACATCCGAAGAGTTATCTTTATTTTCTTCAATTGGGACAATTAACGAGAATGTACTTCCCTGGTTAGGCACACTTTTCAATTCTATTTTCCCTCCCATTCTATTTGATAATTCTTTACAAATAGACAACCCTAATCCTGTTCCGCCATACTCTCTGCTGGTAGACCCATCCGCTTGTTGGAAGGCTTCAAAAATTATTTTTTGCTTTTCTTCCGCAATGCCAATTCCACTATCAATAACATCAATTCTAATTAAATCTGTCCCCTGTAAACTAAATTCAACCTTAACCTCGCCACCCTTAGGCGTAAACTTAAAAGCATTTGAAAGCAAGTTCTTAAGAATTTGCTCTAGTCTGGTTTTATCTGTTTGGATTACTTTTGGCAGGCTTTCTTGAAGTGATACCAGATAATTAACCTCTTTATTTTTAGCAAGCTGAGCAAATAATTGTCTTAGATCATCTGCAATAAAATCTAATGAAACTTCTTCATAATTTAAATCTATTTTTCCTGATTCGATTTTAGCTAAATCGAGTATATCATTAATTAAATTCAATAAATCATTACCCGCCTTAAAAATGACATTTGCAAACTTAGATTCTTCTTCTGATAGATTATTTGACTTGTTATCTTTTAAAATACGAGCAAGAATGAGTATGCTATTCAAAGGAGTTCTTAACTCATGGCTCATGTTAGCTAAAAACTCCGATTTATATTTATTGCTTTGCTCTACCTGCTTCATCTTTAAAAAGATGGTTTCTTTAGCATTTTCAATAACTTGGTTTTTAGTTTCGAGCACATGTGCTTTAACCTCTAATTCTGCATTTATTTCTTGTAACTCTTCTTGCTGCTGTCTTAATTCTTCTTCTGATGATTCGAGCATTTGAGTTTTCAAGATGAGTTCTTCATTGGCAACTCTTAATTCCTCTTGTTGAGATTCTAACTCTTCGGCCTGCATCTGCGTTTCTTCAAACAACTTTTGTAAAAGCTCTTTAGATTGCACCGTATTTACTGCTACTCCAATAGATTGTGCCGCAATATTTAAAAAATCTTTTTGTTTGCTGGTTATCTTTTCTGAAAAACCTAATTCAAGTAAACCTTTAATAGCATCGTTAAAAAAGAAGGGAATAATTTTACATTCTACTGGTGTGGAAAGGATTAAACCAGAGGTGATTTCTAAGTTTTTGTTTAAATCGCCTTTAACAATAATCGGTTTTCTATCTGCAGCAGCTTGCCCTATCCAAGATTCGTTAAGTTTATAAATTCTCTTTTTGCTTGCATTTATACTTAATGCGTACCCAGCCGTTAACTCAAACAGATCCTCGGCATCATTCGCTAAATAAATAGCACCAATTTGAGCACCCACATAACTTGAAACGCTTTTAATAATTTTCTCAGCCATTTCATTTACCGATAAATCACCTTGAATATCATTACTTAAATCACTTGACCCTTTTAAAATCCAAGTTTTCTCTTCGTTTTGAGCAAATAATATTTTAAGGTCATTATTGCTCAACTCTAACTCGCCTTGTACCTTTATTTGATTTTTGAAAGAAGTTTGAATGAACTGATATAAAACTATTATAACAATGAAAATGATGATTGTTCCAATAATGATAACAAGTAGAGAATTATCTATAGAACGCTTGGATTCTAACTTTCGCTGGACTAAAAGCGTATTCTCTTTATCAACTATTTTAGTGACGGTAGCTCTTACTTCAATCATTTTATCTCTACCTATCTCCAATAAATTATCAAGTGAAGTTTGATCTTTAATTTTACCGGATCTTTTTGCTGCAATTACGTTTTCAAGAATTGCTAACCTTTCATTAGCTAAAAATTTTAAAAGCTCTACATTCTTTACCTGATACGGGTTATCGATTACTAATAATTCTAATTCGGCTATATTATTATTTATTTTAAGAATAGCCTTTTTGTAAGGATCTAGAAATTTTTCTTTATTGGTTAATAAAAAACCTCTTTGGCCAGTTTCTGCATCTGCAAT
>JBKJLB010000335.1:0-3896 GCA_046597075.1 Pelobium sp. | reverse complement strand
GAAATGATTATCAAAAATCAACAAAAGCCTGCAAATCTAATGATTGTAGGCTTTTTTGTTTTAAATAAATTTAATTGTTTTATAGTTACATACTTAAAAGTTTAAAAGACGGAAAGTACTATTACGGTAGTACGATGAATATTGAAAATCGAATTTTAAAACATAACAAGGGCGATGTAAAATCAACAAAAAACAGAAGGCCTTTAGAAATTCACTTTTCTGAAACGCATAACTCAAGAAGCGAAGCGTTCAAAAGAGAATTGTTTTACAAATCAATTGAAGGTTACCAATACCTTAAAAAAAATGGAATTATATAACCACGGAGAGATGTCAGAGTGGTCGAATGAGCCAGCTTGGAAAGCTGGTGTACTGGCAACGGTACCGAGGGTTCGAATCCCTCTTTCTCCGCCGAAATGATTATCAAAAATCAACAAAAGCCTGCAAATCTAATGATTGTAGGCTTTTTTGTTTTAAATAAATACGCAAAATATGCAATATTTCACAGTATAAAAGAGAGTATTTTGAGAGTCGCAAACGTCTTATAACAATAATCTATGAAAACGTTGTAATATTTTATTTATCAACTTGTTAATTAATTGAACATCTTGATTTTGGCTAGCTATAAAAGTCTTTTTGATTAACTTCAAAACCAAAATTATGTATGATATAGTTCATTACAGTTTTTTCTGAATACCCCAAAAATTATACTTGAAAAAACCTTCATTTTAAGAGGTGAAAACCTCCCTGATAAATACACATCAGCCGTAGATAATTAACAGCATTATTTAACTTTAGTTCCAGATGCTTTTGATATCAGATAACTTTACAGTCTGTAATAAAATCCCTTCTTCTGATATAATCTGCAATTTATTAAATGGTTTTGTTGGAAAAACAATATCAGTCATCACGCTTAGCCCACCATCGGCAAAAAACTCAACTGATGCAACATCCACTAAAAGTTCAACATCTGTAGAATTTGAAATTGATACACGCGGTGCAGTATGAATGGCTCCAAATTCTGCTTCAAAATTTCGCTTTCCTGCATTTTGTCTATCAATAAAATATTTGTTACTTTTTTTATTATATCCAATTATCAGTTCTTCATTAAGGTCATTTGATAAAACAATTTTATAGTCTTGTATTTGCTGTGAATTAAACTTTAACTGAAACTTTCTAGAGGTAGTGCTCATTTCATTTGTCAGGTCCAAGACTTTTTTTACTTGAACATTTTTGTTTGATTTGCTTTCGCCGATGATCTTGTTAAGTTCGGTTACTGGATTGCTAACCACAAAAAATTCATCCCCCACGGTTTTTAAACTTAATTCGCGAGGTAAAGTCATAGCACTCCTCCATTTTTCTGTAGGTACCCGTTCTGCGTATTTCCAATTACTCATCCATCCCAAAAAAATTAGTCGATTGGTATTTGAAAACGTTACACCTGCATAATCGTCTGTTCCATAATCAATCCATTTTGTTTTAGTATTGAAAGGTTTAAAACTTTTACCATCAAAATCCCCAACAAAATATTGCGTACCCGACCCGCCGTTTGGAGCGCCAGGATTAATGCTTACCAATAGAACCCATACCTCTTTTCCATCAACCTGCATCGGAAATAAATCAGGACATTCCCAAACACCGCCGTGGGCACCTACCTTTTCTCCAAATTCACTTTCTTTAGCCCAATCAATCAAGTTTGGTGACGAGTAAAATGTAATTCTATCCTTTGTGGCAAGGGTCATGATCCATGTTTTTACTTCATCGTTCCAACGTACTTTTGGATCTCTAAAATCTACTATTCCCGGGTTTTTTAAAACTGGATTTGCAGCGTACATTTTCCAGCTTTTTCCCTCATCAAAGCTATACGCTAAACTTTGGTATTGGTAGTCTTTACGACCTTCGCTCTCTAGCTTTCGATTGTGATGGGTAAAAATTGCGACTATAGGCATTTTACCATCTTTTCCTAATCCAGATGTGTTAAATTCATCATATACTGCACTTCCTGAGAATATCCATCCCAAACTATCGGGATATAATGCAATTGGTTGTTCATCCCAGTGAATCAAATCCTTACTTATTGCATGCCCCCAATGCATAGGTCCCCAAATTGTACTGTCTGGGTTATTTTGAAAAAACATGTGATAATTTCCATTGAGATAAACTAAGCCATTTGGATCATTCATCCAATTAGATTTAGGCGTAAAATGAAACTGTGGGCGATATTGTTCTTTATAATTAGTGCTATTTTCTGAGGCATTTTTCTTTACAGTACATGCAGCAATTACGACACAAAAAATCAAGTACTTAATATTTGCTTTCATAACTTTTATGGTTTTCAAAAATTATTTGATTTGGTTAAATAATTGGTTGATTTTTATCAGTTCCGTTTTCCAAATGAAACGGCATAAATCATTTTGCTTATAATCTGGACATGCACCTGACTGCGTTGTAACATACCCTCCCAAGGCAGAAGCATAATCCAGTATCTCACTAATTTCTGCTCCCCCAAGTTTTTTTGCAAGGAAGGCAGCTAAAAATGAATCCCCGCTTCCTATAGTATCATTTACAACAACTTGATATGCCGGATAATTATATTGTTCATTTTCAGTATAATAAGTAGCACCTGCCCCCCCTTTAGTCACTACAATTTCTGGTATTTCAAATTTATCTTGGAGGCTGTCAATCTTTTCCCATTCAGTTTGACAATCTGAAAAGAACCAACTTGTAATTAAGTTTAATTCATGAATATTAAGTTTTAACAAGTCGCATTTGGCCAAAAGATCTGCAACCCCGTTGATTGAATAGTGAGGAGCTCGTAGGTTAACATCAAATACCTTATAAGCCGCTTTGTCTAATAATGAAAGAAGTGTTTCGTAGGAGGTTAAGTTTCTAGTCGCTAAACTTCCAAATACAAATGCATCGCTATTTTGAGTTAGCGAAATCAGTTCTTTGTTCCTCTCAATAAAGTCCCACGCAACGGGTTTCAAAATCTCGTACCTAACTTCACTATCCTCTCCAATCACAACTTCAACTGTTGAAGTAGGATATATTTTGTCGATCTGACAATATTTTTTTGATATCCCTTTAGTTTCAAGAAAAGATAATAGCTCATCACCATTACTGTCGTTTCCAACTTTACTGATCAAACTGCTTTGTATGCCTAGTTGGTTTAAATGATAGGCCACATTCATGGGTGCCCCGCCAGGTTTTTTACCAGTAGGCAAATTATCCCATAATATTTCGCCAAAGCACACTACTTGATTTTTCATATTTACCCCTTCGTTAAAGTTAAACTCAATGCATAATCATAGTGTCTTCTATTTGCTCTAATGACTTACCTTTTGTTTCCGGCATCATTTTCCAAACGAAAATTAATTGCAAAAGCATCATTACGCTAAAAAACATAAACGTTACTCCTCCACCTAGTTTCTCCGCGAAATATGGAAAGCTAAATGCAACAATTGCTGCCATTATCCAATGCGTAAAACTACCAAGCGTTTGGCCTTTTGCCCGCACTTCATTAGGAAATATCTCCGAAATGAACACCCAAATAACAGCCCCCTGTGAAAAAGCAAAGAATGCGATAAACAACATTAGATAAATGGTAATAGCAAAACCACTGAAATTCCCTGAAAAGAATGTATTAGACACTAGACCTAAAGATAGGATCAATCCAAAAGAGCCGATAAGCATTAATTTACGTCGACCTACTTTGTCTATAATAGCAATAGCAATCAATGTGAAGGTGAAATTCACTATGCCGATACCAACCGTTGACAATAGTGATGTGTGAGCGCCCAATCCGGCCATCTCAAATATGCGAGGTGCGTAATAAATAATAGCATTTATCCCTGAAACTTGATTAAATATTGCGAATAGGACAGCAAGAGTTATGGGAC
>JBKJLB010000020.1:0-4594 GCA_046597075.1 Pelobium sp. | reverse complement strand
GGCAATTAATTTTCTAACATTAAAAAAAATTAATTTTTGGTTTTCTGTATTTGAACTTTATTTAATGAATAGTGAGGTGTTAATTATGCTCGATTTTAAAAATGCATTGCTTCATTCCTTTTTCTAAAATTTCTCTTTTCAAGTTTTTTCCAATAAAAACTATTCGGGTTTCTCTTTTTTCATCAGCTTGCCAATCATCACCATCGGTAAAAATGGGCGCTCCTTTTACAGATTGTATGATTAGCTTTCTTTGTAATCCTTCGATATTTAAAATGCCTTTAATTCTATAAAATGAAGCTCCTTGAATAAACAACATCACAGTTAGGTAATGCCTTATTTTTAATAAATCAAAGCTTTCATCAAAAATAAAACTTTGCGAAACGATATTTTGATGTTTACTTTCTTGGTTGATTCCGAAAATATTTTTCGGACTATTATAACCCAATTTAAATTGAGTTTTCTCTTTTTGATAGGCATGTAGTGCTAATATTTTAGCACTATCTACTTGGCAGTAGTTAGTAAAAGAATAATCTGTAAAAGGATTAAGGCCTTTGATTTTTGATTTAATTTCTGTCATCACATCAACCGATATTTCATCGCATTTATTAAAAATGATATGATCAGCAAAAGATATTTGTTTAGAAGCTTCTTCATCAACACCTAAAACATCCAAAACATTTTTACTATCAACCAAACAAACTGTGCCATCTAATTTGAAAGCAGTTTGAACGTTATAATCAGTTAAGAAAGAGGCTGCTACCGCTGATGGATCTGCAATTCCTGTAGTTTCTATAATTAAATGGTCGTAATCAAATTTACCAGTAACTAGTTTATTTAAAACCTCAAATAAATCTCCGTTTAACGAGCAACAAATACAACCATTTGATAATTCGAAAATCTGGTCATCAGTGGTAATAACCAATTCGCTATCAATATTAATGGCGCCAAACTCGTTTTCTATAATTGCAAATTTTTTATTAGGATTTTCTTTAATGATGTGATTAAGCAATGTGGTTTTTCCGGCACCTAAAAAACCAGTGATAATTGTTACAGGAACTTGTTTGAAAGACATTTTCAAAGATACAATAGCTGGGTAAAATTTTGATGATGCATTTTGTTTAGCGAGTAAATTTTTTGAATTTGCGCTATAAATGATTTTTAGATGATTGATTTTAGAAGTGATACCGTTACTAAGCCAACCGAAGGAATGCTGGCTGCCATGTTTACCGCAAAAGTTGGTGATGATGTTTTTGGTGAGGATGAGACTATAAATGCCTTAGAGAAAAAGACAGCAGACTTGTTTGGGATGGAAGCAGCTATGTTTTGCCCATCAGGTACTATGACCAATCAGATAGCGATTAAATGCTTTACACAGCCTTTAGATGAGGTTATTACCGATCAAACAGCGCATGTATATAGGTATGAAGGTGGCGGAATTATGTTTAATTCTGCAGCTTCGGTAAGATTGTTAAATGGAGACCGTGGACGTGTCACCGCAGAAATGATAGAAGCAGAAATTAATCCTGTAGGGAATGTTCATCATCCACACTCTAGTTTGGTAGTTTTAGAAAACACAGTAAATAGAGGCGGTGGAAGTTTTTATACTTTAGATCAAATTGAGCCTATTTATCATTTATGTAAACTAAAAGGAATGAAACTCCATTTAGATGGGGCAAGAATTTTTAATGCCTTAGCTGCAACTGGCGATTCGGCAAAAGAATATGGTCAATATTTCGATGGTATTTCTGTTTGCTTATCCAAAGGTTTAGGTGCACCAGTTGGTTCAGTTTTACTGGGAAGTAAAGAAACCATAAAATATGCCAGAAGAATAAGGAAGGTAATGGGTGGTGGTATGCGCCAAGCTGGATTTTTAGCTGCAGCTGGGATATATGCATTGGATCATCATGTTGAAAGATTAAAAGAAGATCATTTGCATGCGCAACAAATTGCTGATGCTCTTAAAAAATTACCATTTGTAAAAGGATTAATGCCTGTGGATACCAATATCATCATTTTCGAATTGAATGATCAAAAGGATGCCAATCATTTGGTAGAGGAGCTAAAGCATAAAGGTATTTTATGTGGAACTTTTGGAAAACAAATGATTCGTTTTGTAACCCATTTAGATATCACAGCAGATCAAACACAGCAAACGATAGATATTTTGAAAAAGATGATGTAGTTTTCTTGTTTTGAATTTGCTAATTCAACAACAAAATAGAATTCATTAATTCAATATTTTCTAAGGTAATTAGTATTTTCATTTGATTAATCAAATTCGTTAATTTTTTATGTTTGATTATAGTTTTTCTAATTATAAAGAAATCATCTGCAAAGAAATTACATCATAGAAATGGATTTTTACAAGCAAATTAACTGTATCAACTTTCGCAATTCGTTTAAACTTTTACATTTGTAAAGATGGATAAGATTTTAATTGCCAATAGAGGAGAGATTGCCATAAGAGTGATGCGTAGTGCCCGAGAAATGGGTATTAAAACAGTTGCAGTTTTTTCTGAAGCGGATAGAGATGCATTACATGTTCGCTATGCTGATGAGGCCATTTTTATTGGGCCAGCTCCTTCTAGTCAGTCTTATTTGGTAATTGATAAAATTATTGATGCTTGTAAACAAACTGGTGTACAAGGGATACATCCTGGATATGGTTTTCTTTCAGAAAACGCCGAATTTGCCCGTAGGGTAAAGGCAGCTGGATTAATTTTAATTGGTCCTTCTCCAGAAGCAATGGAGATTATGGGAAATAAATTATCTGCAAAGGCTGCGGCTCTAAAATACCATATTCCAATGGTGCCAGGTACAGATGAAGCTATTACTGATGTTGCAGATGCCAAACAAAGAGCGGTAGAAGTAGGTTTCCCAATCTTAATTAAAGCTGCCGCTGGTGGAGGAGGAAAGGGCATGAGAATTGTAGAAAAAGCTGTCGACTTTGAAGAACAAATGCAATTGGCAGTATCAGAGGCTATATCTGCTTTTGGTGATGGTGCGGTTTTTATTGAAAGATATGTGACTTCACCACGTCACATTGAAATTCAGGTTTTGGGAGATACTCACGGAAATATTGTTCATCTTTTTGAAAGAGAATGTTCGGTTCAAAGAAGACACCAAAAGGTAATTGAAGAAGCGCCTTCATCCGTTTTAACGGAAGAAATTAGAGCTAAAATGGGTAAATGTGCGGTAGATGTAGCTCGTTCTGTAAATTATACCGGCGCCGGAACAGTCGAGTTTATCTTGGATGAAAATCTAGATTTCTTCTTTTTAGAAATGAATACTCGTTTGCAGGTAGAACACCCAGTTTCAGAATTAATTACAGGTATAGACTTGGTTAAAGAGCAAATTAAAATTGCCAGGGGCGAAGCCATCAGCTTTAAGCAAGAAGATTTAAAAATAATCGGGCATGCCATGGAATTAAGGGTTTATGCTGAAGATCCTAAAAACAATTTCTTGCCAGATATCGGTACGCTCCAAACCTACATTACACCAAAAGGCAACGGCGTTCGTGTTGATGATGGATTTGAGCAAGGGATGGAAATCCCGATTTACTATGATCCAATGATCGCTAAACTTATCACTTTTGGAAAAGATAGGGAAGAAGCGATAGAAAGGATGATTAGGGCAATAGATGAATATGAAATCACAGGAATTGAAAATACTTTGGCTTTTGGTAAATTTGTAATGCAGCATGAAGCTTTTACATCTGGTAATTTTGATACACATTTTGTTGGGAAATATTTCAAGCCCGAAATGCTAGCTATAGAAAATGAAGAGGAAGCAAAAGTTGCAGCCATTTTAGGAACTATTTTGATGCAACAAAAATCAAACAAAAATACGACTCAGCAGGTTCATCAAACATCTTCGGCATGGAAGAAGAATAGAAAATCATATCAATAAAATCTAGCGATTTGTTTACAGGAATTATAGAAACATTGGGTACCATTACTCAATTAGAAAAAGAACAAGGAAATCTTCACATCACTATTCAATCAGCCATTTCTCATGAGCTAAAAATTGATCAATCTGTGGCGCACAATGGTGTTTGTTTAACGGTAGTCAAATTAGTGGATAGCGAACACACCGTAACAGCTATTGATGAGACCTTGCAGAAATCAAATATTGGTGATTTAAAAGTAGGTGATTTGATCAATCTAGAGCGCTGCATGCAAATGAATGGGCGATTAGATGGACACATTGTTCAAGGCCATGTTGATCAAACCGCTAAATGTATTAAATTAATAGAAGCAGATGGTAGCTGGATTTATACTTTTCAATATGACACCAATAAAGGTAATGTCACCGTAGAAAAAGGTTCTGTCTGCGTAAATGGAATTAGTTTAACGGTAGTAAATTCTGGTGATGATACTTTTTCTGTCGCCATCATTCCTTACACTTATGAACATACAAATTTGCAAAATGTAAAAGAGGGAAATACGGTTAATCTCGAGTTCGATATCATTGGCAAGTACGTAGCCAAGATGATGGGTAAATAATTTTTTGCTTTTCGGTTTATTAATTTTTGAATTTGATGGATCGTGTCCATCCCTAAATGTGATGGTTCGTGTCTTCACGAACCATTTTT
>JBKJLB010000388.1:0-6133 GCA_046597075.1 Pelobium sp. | reverse complement strand
ATTCCTGAGGAGGTTTGTTACTGTTGTTATTTCTACGCTTTTTATTGCGGTTACGATTTGGGTTTGGCTTTTGAACTCCTTCGGCTGTTGGGGTATTACCCTCTGGTTTTGTTTGCTGCGGTCTTGGAACTTTAGGCTGAACTTTATTTTCAACTACTGATTTCTCGCTTTGTGGGGTAGGTGTTCTTTCGTTTCTGTTTCTAGAATTGTTGCGGTTGTTATTCTTTTTCTTTCTGCCTTTATCGTCTAAACGAGTTAAGCTATCTTGACCTACTACATTTTCATAATCAAAAGATTTTTCGACAACTTCTAATTCCTCTAAAATAGCAGAGTAATCTTTTAAATCTTCGGGCTTTTCGCCGTTCTTGTTCATTTCAGCAATTTCTTTCACTCTATCCACTCCAAGTGGAATCCAAGTATTATCATCAGCAAAACTAAACCACATTAATTGCTTAAAAATGTCTGTCTTCTGTAATCTGGCATCACCTTTTTGCGTCTTCAACCTATCTACATGATCTGGAATGGTTTTGAGCGCATCCATATAAGTATCCAACTCAAAATTTAAACAACATTTTAGCTTACCACACTGTCCGGCTAGTTTTAGTGTATTTAAAGAAAGGTTTTGGTAACGAGCCGCGGAAGTAGAAACTGTTTTAAAATCGGTTAACCAAGTGCTACAACACAACTCTCTGCCGCATGATCCAATTCCACCTAAACGGCTGGCTTCCTGACGCATTCCAATTTGTCGCATCTCAATTCTTACCCTAAAAGCTTCTGCTAATTTTTTGATGAGTTCTCTAAAATCGACTCTTCCTTCGGCAGTATAATAAAAAGTTGCTTTGCTTCTATCTCCTTGATATTCTACATCACTCAACTTCATTGCCAACCCTAATTCCAAAGCAATAGTACGCGATTTATGCATGGTTTCGGACTCACGCTCTTTTGCGTTTTTCCATTTATCCACATCCTGAATGGTCGCTTTTCTATAAATCTTAAGTGGTGCTTTTTCTTCGGTCACACGTTTACGATTCATTTGCATACGCACCAACTCACCAGTGAGGGTGACGTGGCCAATATCATAACCACCAGTAGTCGTTTCTACTGCTACAAGCTCCCCAGCTTCTAGGTAAATATTTTCATCGTTTCTATAAAAGTCTTTTCTTGACCCTTTGAACCTTATTTCTACATAAGGAAACGCTTTATAATTGGATGGCAAATCCATATCGGATAGCCAATCGTAAACATCTAATTTGCTGCAACCTCCGTCTGTAAGACAAGAGCCGTTACTTTTGCAGCCTCCAGGTGTACATCCACCTGTTGAGCAACTTCCACATCCCATTTTTATAATAATATATTGTGAGTCCCTTGCGGGAGCGTATTAAACTTTAAAATCTTCACTAGTTTCAAAGATACATCTAAAAATAATATTTTTGGATTGGCATTCCGTTCTATATGGTAATGCGCTTTTTCCAATTCTTCAGCTATTACTTCGGCCTTAGCAAGGTTTAAAATTTGGGAAAATTTACTAATAAATTCTAACTCTTTTTCAGGCAAGTGAATTAATCCTGGCGTTTCTGCCAAAAATAACATGCATTCACGAATTAAATTGATACCATAACGTAAGAAATTCTTTTGGTTTTCTCGACCCATTTTTGACATTTCAACCTCACTTAGCTCCACAATTTTTAAACCGTTATTTTGGTAGCAAGCTCCCAACCAATTCCGTAAAAGTTCGTGAAAATCGTTTTCTTGATGAATTAATAAATGCTGAGCAGTTTGTAAGTTTCCATTACTCAAATAAGATAATTGGGCTGCAGAAGTGGCATCAACACCTTTATCTTTAGTCAAAAATTCTTCGATATCTTGCGTTCTTAGTTTTGGAATTTTAACAATTTGAGTTCTTGAAATGATGGTGTTTAAAATCTGTTCTTGACTTTGAGCTACCAACAAAAACAAAGTCTTTTGTGATGGTTCTTCAATCACTTTTAACAGTGCATTTCCTTCTTTTTCCAAATATTCTGGCAACCATAAAATCAAAACTTTATACTCCGATTCGAAAGGTTTCAAGCTTAGTTTTTGAATAATACTATGCGCTTCTGCGATGTTGATATTGGCTTGTTTATTATCCGCACTTAATTGATCACGCCATTCATCTAAACCTAAATAAGGATTAGCCAAAAAAGCTTTTCGCCATTCTTCTATAAAATTGAGTGCAGTATCTTCTTTATGTTTTGCGAAAAAAGGATAAGAGAAATGTAAATCAGGGTGAACGAGTTTATTGTATTTACGGCAAGAGGAGCACTCGCCACATGAATCGTTTTCTTGTTTATTCTCGCAGCTGATAAATTGGGCATAAGCCAAAGCCAAAGCCAAACTTCCAGAACCTTCGGGCCCTAGAAATAGTTGAGCGTGACTTATCCTTTCATCCTTAACGGTTTGAATTAAGTGCTTTTTAACAACTTCCTGACCGACAATATCTTTAAACTGCATCGCTGCAAAATAAGAATTTAGTAGGAAGTATAAACTAATAAGCATCAAGATTTTTAAAATTAAAGCCAGCTTTTCAACATTATCAAATCCCTCCTTATAATTTTTTAGCTTTGTAATGCTTTAGGCTTTTTGCTTTAAGTATTCAGCTTAGAAAAATGTCTCGATTAATGTCTTTTGATTTTGGAACCAAACGTTTGGGGATTGCCGTTACCGATCCATTGCAAATGTTTGCGACTAGCTTAACCACCATTCACCCGAAAGATATTATCGAATTTTTAACAAAATACCTATTGACAGAACAAGTTGAACTTTTTATCGTCGGTGAACCTAAACAAATGAATGGTACGGCATCGCAATCTGCACCACAGGTGATAGGTTTTGTTACTGTTTTAAAAAAGCATTTTCCCGCAATCCCAATCGAAATGATAGATGAACGTTTTACCTCTAAAATGGCATCGGCAACCATTGCTCAAAGTGGTCTCAAAAGATCAGATCGACAGAAAAAAGAATTGGTAGATACCGTTTCGGCGGTGATTATTTTACAATCTTATTTGGAGAAAAGGAGTTTAGGTTTTTAATATGGTTTCTCCGCAACAGCTCCTAAAAAAACACTTTGGTTACGAAACGTTTCGACCTCAACAGGAAGAAATCATTGAAAAGATATTGAGCAATGCAGATGCTTTAGTTTTAATGCCAACCGGTGGTGGAAAATCTATATGCTTCCAAATCCCAGCTTTATTATTACCCGGCACAGCCATTGTGATTTCTCCACTAATCTCCCTAATGAAAGATCAGGTGGATGCTTTACGCAGCAACGGAATCAACGCTGGTTTTTACAATAGTTCCCAATCTTTTGAGGAACAACAATATATTTTAGACGCCTGTCACCGAGAAGAAATTAAGCTGCTTTATATTTCTCCAGAGAAATTACTATCTGATGTTGAAGTGATTACTAAGGCTTGTAAACCTAGTCTTTTTGCTATTGATGAGGCCCATTGTGTTTCTTCTTGGGGACATGATTTTAGGCCAGAATATACCCAAATGGGGTTTTTAAGAGAGCGTTTTACTCAAGTTCCATTTGTTGCTTTAACCGCCACTGCCGATAAAGTAACTCGCCGAGATATTATCAAACAACTCAAACTTAAAAGCCCTCAAGTTTTCCTTGCCTCATTTGATAGGAAAAATTTGAGTCTGGACGTTCGAATCGGCGTAAAGCCAAAAGAAAAAATTGCCGAGATTATTGATTTTATTCAAGAGCGAGAAAACCAGAATGGCATCATTTATTGTTTGAGCAGGAAAAAATGTGAAGAGACTTTTGAAGCCCTAAAAAATGCTGGAGTGAACGCCATGTTTTACCATGCAGGCATGAGTAGCGAAGCCCGATCGAGTGTGCAAGAACGTTTTATAAATGATGATTTACAGGTAATTTGTGCCACCATTGCTTTTGGAATGGGGATTGATAAATCCAATGTTAGATGGGTGATTCATTACAATTTACCCAAAAATATAGAGGGTTATTACCAAGAAATTGGCAGGGCTGGACGTGATGGTTTACCCTCAGAAACCATTCTGTATTATAATTATGCCGACTTACAAATTCTCAATAAATTTGCTGGTGAAGGAGCCATGGCCGAAGTAAATCTGGAAAAGCTAAAACGCATACAGCAATATGCAGAAGCAGATAGTTGCAGAAGGAAAATCCTGCTGAATTACTTTTCAGAAAATCCAGATAAGGATTGTGGTAACTGTGATGTTTGTAAAAATCCTCGTCAACATTTTGATGGGACCATTATGGTTCAAAAAGCTTTATCAGCAATTGTGAGGATGGGCGAGAAAGATGGAGCTAATATGGTAATCGACGTTTTACGAGGCTCAAAACGGCAAGAAATTATTGCTGCAGGCTATGATAAAATTAAAACCCATGGGGCAGGAGCGGAAGTACCCGCTTTGGATTGGCAACGCTATTTGATGCAAATGCTGAATCTTGGGATTATTGAGATGGCTTATGACGAAAATTTCGCTTTGAAAATTACCCCCTTTGGTAAAGAGGTTTTATACAATAAGCGAAAAATAAACCTCACTGTTTTACAAATCATCCAGCCTGCCGAGAAAACTACGAAGACGAAAAAGGCATCAACATTGAGCCCTGATGAGGAATTGTTTAATCATTTAAGAAGGGTTAGGAGAGATTTTGCAGTAGAAGAAAATGTGCCAGCTTATGTAATTTTCTCTGACGCTACTTTAGACGAAATGGCAAAACAAAAACCAATGACCGAGAGTGACTTATTGTTGGTTTCTGGAGTAGGAGAGCATAAGTTATTTAAATATGGACAGGCTTTTTTAAATACCATTATTGATTTCTCGCCAACAGATTCTAAGAAAAATAAAGGTGATACTTATCTAGAAACTTTAAATCTTTTCAACCAAAACGTTCCAATTTCAGACATTGCCAAGCAAAGAAATTTAGCCGACACCACCATTTATTCACATATTGCTCAGCTTTATTTATTTGGTAAAATTGATAGCTTAACCAGTTTCGTGAATGAAGATGAAATTGTGCAAGTAAATGAAGCGTTAGATGTTGTTGGAGAAAACAAAGCCCTAAAACCTATTTATGAACAACTGAAAGAAGCTGTTCCTTATCATAAAATTAGGTTGGCTTTAGCGGTTTTAGAAAAGCGAAAAGGTTAAAATTTTTTTTAGGGGCGTTTCCCTGTAGGGTCAGGCTTTTTGCTAAATCTTTTAATTTTAAAAGGCTGACAGGGTTTAAAACCCTGTCAGCCTTAAAAGTAAATGGATACTGATTAAACGTATGCTCACAGATATTCAAAACTATTTTTGTTTCAATTCAATAACCGTAATCTCGGGCCAAATCCCAACTCGACCAGAAAAACCTAAAAATCCGAAACCACGATTTACATA
Organism: Pelobium sp.; assembly: GCA_046597075.1. GTDB lineage: Bacteria > Bacteroidota > Bacteroidia > Sphingobacteriales > Sphingobacteriaceae > Pseudopedobacter. The sequence goes on along the minus strand of JBKJLB010000388.1, from coordinate 721 downwards.
TAAATATCTGCCAAACTCCTCTTTTAAGCCTGCCCAATGTTTGTAACGCAAAGAAACTGGACTCCATTTAATTCCAAAAGCTTCGATTCCAAACTGCATTCCGTGGGTGTGGCCACTTAACGTTATATGAATTTTGGTAGGATGAATTTTCACTTGTGCATCAAAATGCGATGGATCATGGGAGAGTAGGACCTTAAAATCTGAAGTTGAGGTACCGGTTAAAGCCTGATTCAAATCCCCTCTTTCACCAAAACCTACACCCCAGTTTTCTACTCCAGCAAGAATAATTTTTTCGCCGTCTTTTTCAATTGCAATGTGTTCGTCCAACAGTAATCGAAAACCTATTTTCTCATGATGTCTCTTTAAATCATCCAAATTTTCACGTTTCTTCTCTTCACTTGTCCATTGAACATAATCGCCATAATCATGATTTCCTAAAATGGAGAATTGACCATATTTGGCATTTATCTTAGAAAATGCAGGAATCCACGGTACAATCTCTGAAGATTTATTATTCACCAAATCGCCAGTAAAAACGAACAAATCAGAAGCTTGCTGATTAATTAAATCAATCCCTTTTTGAACTCCTTTTTGACTATCAAAACTGCCCGAATGCACATCAGAAATTTGAGTAATGGTAAAACCATCAAAAGCTTTGGGTAAATCATCAAAATATAAAACCTGCCTAATTACTCGATAACGATATTTTCCTCTGATCATT
>JBKJLB010000204.1:0-6136 GCA_046597075.1 Pelobium sp. | reverse complement strand
GTATCTGTAAATCGAGAGAAAGTTCCAAATCCAGAGAAAGTATTTGAAGCTTCTGATTTAATTAATAATAAATTTTTAGTGGCACAAAAAGGGAAGAAAAATTACTTTTTAATTGTGGTTGAATAAATTTGATAATCAGACAAAAAATACATATTTTTGGATAAATGTCTGATGTATGAAGAATCTTGTAAATGAACCAGCTGTTGAATATGCCATTGTAAACCATGATACTTCATATTTAGCTTTATTATTTTTTGGAGGTGTAGGTACATTAAATTTAAATTCAAGAATTTCTTCAGATTTGGATTTATTGGCTTTAACACGTAGAGGCCTCCCTAAAAAAGCATTATTAAATTTAGTATCTAAAATTTCTATTACTATTCAAGAGTTTGCCAATATCATGCATATTTCCGAACGTACCTTTCAACGTTTTGATGAAAACTCATTTGTAAAAACTGAATATTCAGAAAAAGCACTAGAACTTGCTCGCTTGTATGCTCGTGGTCAGGAAGTTTTTGGCTCATTAGATAAATTTAAGCTCTGGATGAAATCACCATCACACGTTTTTGAAAATCAAACGCCATTCTCTCTTTTGGATACCTCTATAGGTTTTGATATTGTTTTAAAAGAATTAGGACGCATTGAACACGGTATATTTTCATAAATGGAAATTTACAGACTAAGTTCTTGTAATTTTATTGAAGATTTAACTGGTGAAGGGGCTAGAATTTATGGTGGTAGATGGAATTCTGTTGGTGTACCAGCAATTTATTTTGCTAATTCAAGAGCTTTGTCAGTTTTGGAAGTTTTGGTTCATTTGCCTCCAAATTACTTGCCCGAAAATTTTTGTATCGCAACGTTTGAATGGAATATATCTATTACAGAAATTAAAGTTAAAGAACTTCCAATAGATTGGAATCTTTTTCCATATCCTAAAATGGTGCAAGTTTTCGGTGATAACCTTTTAAAAAATAGCAAAAGCGCACTAATAAAAATACCATCTTCTATTGTTGAAGGGGAGTTTAATTTTATTCTAAATCCCAAACATCAAGATGCTAAAAATATGATAAAGAAAGGGAGTGAGTCTTTTAGCTTTGATAAAAGACTTTTTTAAATTTTACCCAACCATCAAATTACAACCTCTAATATCGCTATTATCAAATCGACCAAGAACTTCGAAAGTTCCGTTGGGGTGAGTTTTTCCTAAATCTTGAGTAGCGATAAACGAGCAGGAATGTATATTGGCTAAATCTATGATGTTTATTCCACCTGATTTTCCATTTTCTAAAATAGATAAAGGGTCATTAGTGTCTCTGGTAATAATTTTCATCCAAGGTGGGCATTCAAAAATCCCATCCCCTTTAGAATAAGCTTGAGAAAGTAACTCTGTCATTCCATATTCCGAATGAATTTTATTTACGCCAAAGCCGGCACAAAGCGTTTGATGAAGCTCTTCGCGAACCATTTCTTTGCGTTTTCCTTTCATCCCACCTGTTTCCATTACGTATAAGTCTGGAAAATTAACAGGATGTTTTTCTACAAAATCAAGTAAGGCGTAAGTAACACCTATCAATAAAGTCTTTTGGTTTGTAGCTTTTAAGGTAGTTAACGTTTGAAATAAGTCGTGATGGTTGTGTAAGAAGAAACCACTTTTAGCATGCTCTGATTTTTTGATGAGGTCTTCAACCATATAAATTAAAGACGATCCTTCTCTTTCTAAATAGCTAGGTAACAAAGCTAAAATGCAAATATCTTTCACATCCCCATAAAAATGCTTGAAGCCATTTAAATAGCTATCCTCATAAACCTGAATATCCTGAACATAATGCTTACTAGTTTGAGCCCCCGTTGTCCCTGAGCTAGAGAAAATTACATCGGCGAAAGCCCGATCTTCAATCACCGTATGAGATTTAAAAAATTCAACAGGTAAGAATGGAATGTCTTTGTAATGGGTAATTTCATCAGGACTAGAATTTAATGCCATCACAAAATCGTGATAAACGGGTATGGTATTAAATTGCAGTTTAAAGATATCTAGGCAAGCATGATTAAACTCCTCCTCGTTACTGATGTTGAAAATTTTCATTACTCAAATATAAAGTTAAGCTTTTGAAATAGGGTGAATTTTAATTAACAGAAAAATATAAAAAATGAGCCGCAGAATCGAAAATAATTTTAAATTTGATTAATTAAAACCAATTATCGGCCTAAGCCAAAGCACATATCCCTTTTTAAATGAAAAGAGTATTAGCCATATTTATAGTTTGTTTATTATTTACGCAAACGATTTCGGCACAAAAAATAGCTGATTTAGAGCGAGTTGAACCTTCTTCTTGGTGGGTAGGCTTTAAAAATCACCAACTTCAATTAATTATTTATGGCAATCAAATTTCTCGAAGAGATGTGCGTCTTAATTATTCTGGAGTGAGTATTAAGAGTATTGAAAAGGTAGAAAACCCAAATTATTTATTCCTTAACCTGTTGATAAATGAAACAACTCAGCCAGGAAAATTCAATATCAATTTTTCATTAACAGGAAAAAAAGACTTGGTTTACACTTACGAATTGAAAGCAAGAAACCAAGGTATTTTAGCTCAAGGTGTAACCGGTAAGGACTTGATTTACTTGATTATGCCCGATCGCTTTGCCAATGGAGATGTTAATAATGATAAAATAACGGGTTTAAAGGATCAGACTTTTAGTCGCGACTCCATGTACTATCGTCACGGCGGAGATATTCAAGGAATCATCAATCATTTAGATTATTTGAAAGATTTAGGAGCAACAACATTATGGCTAACTCCAGTTTTGGAAAATAACGAGTTTAAAACTTCTTACCATGGATATGCCAATGCACAAAACTATAAAATTGATCCACGTTATGGAACTAATGAGATTTATAAAAAATTAGTAGATGAAGCACACCAAAAAGAGATGAAGATTGTGATGGATGTGGTGCCAAATCATGTGGGATCACAACATTGGACAGTTTTGGACAAACCGTTTAAAGAATGGGTGCATCAATGGTCTAATTTCACCAAAACAACCTATAAAGATCAAACTGTTTTTGATCCTTATGCTTCAAATGCCGATAAGAAAATGATGCAAAATGGTTGGTTTGATAATCATATGCCAGATATGAATCAGGAAAACCAAATGGTTGCAAATTATATGGAGCAGAGCTATATTTTTTGGATTGAATATGCTGGTATTGATGGTTTTAGAATTGATACCTATCCGTATAATAACCTGGAATTTATGGCCCATTGGCAAAAAAGAGTAAAAGATGAGTATCCAAATTTCACCATGTACGGTGAAACTTATGTTCACGGAATGGCGAATCAAGCTTATTTTACCCAAGGGAAAACAGTTAATCAAAAAATTGATACTGAACTGCCTGCTACTACCGATTTTCAAGTTCATTTTTCTTTGTTGGATGCGTTGAATCAAAAATTTGGCTGGACAGAAGGCGTAAACAAACTGTATTCTGTTTTGGCTAGCGATTACCTATATCAAGATGCTTACCGTAACGTGATATTTTTGGATAACCATGACATTACTCGTTTTTATTCAGGAGTGGGTGAGGATTTTAGCAAATTTAAATCGGGTTTAGCCATGCTCTTAACTTTACGTGGAGTTCCTCAGGTTTATTATGGAACCGAATTAGCCATGCCCGGGAATAACAACCCTGATGGTTTGTTAAGGGCCGATTTTTTAGGCGGATGGAAAGAAGATCAAATGAATAAGTTTGAATATTCTGGAAGAACTACTAAAGAAAACGAAGCTTTCAACTACTTTAAAATCTTAGCAAATTATCGTAAAAAAACTCCTGCCTTGCAATCAGGTAAAATGATGCAATATGTTCCAGAAGATGGTATTTATGTGTATTTCAGATACGATGCTAATCAAACGGTAATGGTTGTTTACAACGGTAATGACGAGGTAAAAAAATTAGATTTAATGCGGTTTGAAGAACGAACCAATGGATTTTTAGGCGCCAAAGAAATCACAAATGGTACTCAGTTAAATGGATTTAGTACTGTTGATTTGCCATCAAGAACTGCCTATGTTTATGAATTAACAAAATAAAAATGAGTGAGATAAAAGCCTGTTTATTTGATTTAGATGGTGTCATTGTAGATACTGCTAAATATCATTTTAAAGCTTGGAAAAGACTAGCTAATGAGTTAGGAATAGACTTTACCGAAAAAGAAAACGAACAATTGAAAGGGGTAAGTAGAATTGAATCCCTTCGATTAATTTTAAAATGGGGTGGGTTAACTAAAAGTGAAAACGAATTACAAGAACTAGCTACTTTAAAAAATGCATGGTATGTAGATATGATTAACGAGATGAAAGCAGATGAAATTTTACCTGGATCAAGAGCACTTTTAACTGAATTGCGTAATGCGGGAATTAAAATTGCTTTAGGTTCTGCTAGTAAAAACTCTGAATCTATTCTTCGTAAAATCAACCTTTATGATGCTTTTGATGTAATTGTAAACGGAACTGTAGTTTCTAAATCAAAACCCGATCCAGAGGTTTTCTTGAAAGGTGCTGAATTTTTAGGCGAGAAACCAGAAAATTGTATTGTTTTTGAAGATGCTGTTGCAGGTGTAGAAGCCGCTATTAATGGGGGAATGCGAGTTGTAGGTATCGGCGAAAGCCAAACACTTCACAAAGCAAACTGGGTGGTTAGCGGTTTAGATCAAATTAATTTACAAGCACTTAAAAACCAATTATCTTAAAATATTAAATTGTAGAATCGCTTCTACAACTCTAAATCATTCTTGAATAATGAAGAACTATATAAAAACTGACGAGTGGAATATCATCGAGGAAGGCTTTAATTTGCATCATCACAAAATCTCTGAGTCTATTTTTAGTTTAGGCAACGGACGTTTTGGGCAAAGGGCAAATTTCGAGGAGAGTTATTCTGGCGAAAGCATGTTGGGTAATTACGTTGCAGGGGTATACTATCCTGATAAAACCCGTGTAGGCTGGTGGAAAAATGGTTATCCAGAGTATTTCGCTAAAGTTTTGAATGCTACCAATTGGATAGGTATCAAAGTCAAAATAAATGGTGAGGAATTGGATTTGGCTAAAGCCGATGTAAAAGACTTTTTTCGAGTACTGCGAATGAAAGAAGGGTATTTGGAACGATCTTTTACGGTAACTTTAAATAATGGAGCAAAAATTAAGGTCAATACCAAACGTTTTCTTTCCATTGCTGATGATGAAATTGGCGCAATAAAATATGCAATTATACCATTATCAGGCGATGTTGATATAGAGATTTTATCGCCTTTAGATGGCGACATAGCAAATCAGGATTCTAACTACGATGAAAAATTTTGGAACGAAATTGATAAATATCATCATCAAGACGAAGTATATCTGACTTGCGAAACCAAAAAGACAGCTTTTCAAGTAACCACAGGATCTAAAACTCAGTTAACAAAAGAAGGCGTTTTACAAAATCCCGAATTTGAATATCATGAAAGTGATAAATATGTGGCTTTAAGTACTTCTCAAAAGATATCAAAAGGAGAAGAATTTATCGTTTACAAATACGCTACAGTGCTCTCATCAATGAATTATGAGAAAGTTAAATTGATGGCAGCAGCTAAAAATGCAATCAAAAGAGCAACTGATAAAGGATTTGAATCCTTGTTAAAAGACCAAGAAAATGCTTGGGCTGCAAAGTGGAAAGAAAGTGACATTGTGATTGAAGGTGATGAAGCGGCACAACAAGCTATCAGATTTAATATTTTTCAACTAAATCAAACTTACACAGGTGAAGATGAAAGGTTAAATATTGGTCCAAAAGGCTTTACTGGCGAAAAGTACGGAGGTTCGACTTATTGGGACACAGAAGCTTATTGTTTGCCTTTTTATTTGGCTACAGCCGATGAAAAAGTGGCTAAAAATCTTTTAATTTATCGCTATAAACATTTAGAAAAAGCAATTGAAAACGCTGAGAAATTAGGTTTTACAAACGGAGCTGCTTTGTATCCAATGGTAACCATGAATGGGGAAGAGTGCCATAACGAATGGGAAATTACATTCGAGGAGATCCATAGAAATGGTGCTATAGCTTTTGGGATTTATAATTATATCAGTGTAACGGATATAA
>JBKJLB010000180.1:0-6588 GCA_046597075.1 Pelobium sp. | reverse complement strand
GGTAAATAAAAAGTTCTCTTTAGATACCAGATCATTATTAAAAATAGAATCAAATTTAAACCTTTTCGGTGATTTAAATTTTGCGCTTAACGATGTCACTATTTTAAAAAGAGACACCTCAGCCATGATTTTGATTCATTGTTATTTAAATGGTGAGTTTCTAAACTCCTACTGGGCCGATGGATTAATTATTGCAACTCCTACAGGATCAACCGCTTACTCATTAAGTTGCGGTGGTCCTATTGTTTTTCCTAGATCTGGTAATTTTTTAATTACGCCAATTTCACCCCATAACTTAAATGTTCGTCCAGTAATTTTATCAGATCAAAATGTGCTTACCTTTGAAGTAGAAGGCCGCAGTTCAAAATATTTGGTAAGTTGTGATTCCAGAACTGAAATAACTGGTTCTGACATCAAAATAAATATTAAAAGAGCAGATTTTAATATCAATTTAGTACGCCTAAACAATGAAAGCTACCTCTCTACGTTAAGAAACAAATTGCTTTGGGGCATAGATACCAGAAACTATTAAGCCATCTTAATGACAAATTATTTAAAAGTATTTATACTTTTTATGTTGGTAGGCATCACCCCAGCTTTAGCTCAAACATGGGAGCTAGGTGTTACTGCGGGTGGGTTTGGCTACATTGGGGACTTAAATCAAAATAACTTTAATCAGATTAATCATCCCGCATTTGGCGGCATGGTGAAAAGAAATTTAGATAGTTATTGGGCTCTAAAATTCGAAATACTGTCAGGTAAGATTAGTGATGATGAGTCAAAATCGAAATATCAACAAGAAAGAGATCGAAATTTAAGTTTCTATTCGCCATTAACAGAGGTGAGCTTACAATTAGAGTTTAATTTTTTCGATTATGGCTTTGATTATCATCAATTGCATATTACACCTTACCTTTATTCAGGAGTTTCTTTGACTGGTTTTAATCCAAAAACCAACTATAACGGAAATACTTACGAATTGAAATTTTACAATACAGAAGGGCAAACTAAAAGTTACCAAACCGTTGCCTTCAGTATCCCCGTTGGTGCAGGCGTAAAATTTAATTTTGGTCAATATTTTAACATTGCAACTCATGTGGGGTTCAGGAGTACTACGACCGATTATTTGGATGATGTGAGCGGATATTATGCTGATCCAACACAATTACAAGGAAATTCTCCTCAAGAAACAGTATTAAGAATAAACCTAGCAGACAGGTCATTGAATAAAATTGGTGTTCCAGGTACCCAAAGAGGTGATTTTAGAAAAAAGGATAGCTATGTATTTGTAGGTGTAACCTTATCTTATACCTTTGTAAGCCAAAAATGTCCTTTTTAATTGCAGATTATACATAATTGATGAGTTTTAAAGAAAAATTGAATCTTGATAAATTGCCTGAGCATGTCGCCATTATTATGGATGGTAACGGACGTTGGGCAAAAGAAAAAGGCAAGATGAGGGTTTTTGGGCATAAAAATGGAGTTCTAGCAGTTAGAGATACTGTTGAAGGAGCAGCAGATGTTGGCATAAAAAACCTAACACTTTATGCTTTTTCAACAGAAAATTGGAACCGTCCAAAGTTAGAAGTAACAGCATTAATGGAATTATTAGTAAGTACCATTAATAAAGAAACTAAAACTTTAATGGATAATAACGTGAAGTTAAACGCCATTGGCGATTTAGAATCTTTACCTAAAAGATGTCATAAGGAGTTAATGGAGGCAATTGAAAAAACAGCTAATAATAGTCGGCTAACATTAACACTAGCGTTGTCTTATAGTTCTAGGTGGGAGATCTTAAATGCAACTAAAAAGATTGCTTCCGATACTTCCTCGGGGAAATTAAATGTTGATGATATTAATGAAAAAGTATTTGAATCCTACCTTTCTACCCATAATTTGCCAGATCCTGAACTCATGATAAGGACTAGTGGAGAACATCGAATCAGTAACTATTTATTGTGGCAATTGGCTTACGCTGAGCTTTATTTTACCCCCACACTATGGCCAGATTTTAGAAGCCAAGATCTCTTTAAAACGGTTTATGATTATCAACAAAGAGAGCGCAGATTTGGATTAACAAGTGAACAGATTGGCTAATTTTACTTTTAACAAAATTTAACAAAGATTAGAAGTAATTTAGCCGCCATAAATAAGTAGATGAAGAATTTTTTTATAATTATATTTTTTACAGGTCTTTCTTTTCAAGCTTTTACACAAGGCTTAAGAACATCTTCCGCCAAATCAGGGTCTGATTTAGATTATTCAAATCCTAAAGAATATACCATTGGTGGTATCAATATAAATGGAGTAAAGTACCTTGATCAGTCAGTGTTAATCACTATTTCAAAACTTAATGTTGGCGATAGAATTTTAGTGCCTGGTGATGCTACTTCATCGGCTGTTAAAAATCTTTGGGCTCAAGGTCTTTTTGACGATGTATCTTTAGAGATAGATAAAATTTCTGGGGACACTATTTTCTTCGATTTAAATTTAGTGGAGAGACCACGGGTTTCTAGAATTAAATTATCAGGATTATCTAAAAGTGAGACCAGCGATATTCAAGAGAAACTGAATAATCAAAAAGGAAAAATTGTTAATGATAATCTTAAAAACAATATCAATGCTATTATAACAAAGCATTTTTATGAGAAAGGATATTTGAACACAATTGTAAAAATTACTCCAGTTAAAGATACATCAGACGTAAATAGCCAAATTGTACAAGTTGATGTGGATAAGAAAAGCATAGTAAAAGTTAATGCCATTAATATTGAAGGTAATAAAGATTTTTCTGACGCAAAGTTGAAAAAGTTTCTGAAAAAAACCCATGAAAGAGCATTTTACAAGGTATTTGGTTCAGGTAAATTTCTTCGTGATAAATACGATGAAGACAAAGCAACCATGATTACCAAAATGCGTGAAAAAGGATACCGAGATGCGGAAATTATTTCAGATTCGGTTTATAAACATGATGGTAGATCTGTAAACATAGATATCAAATTGCATGAAGGTCCTAAGTATTATTTCGGCGATATTAAATTCTCAGGTAATGCAAAATATTCTTCAGATATCTTAAAACAAGTACTTAAAATAGAGAAAGGAGAGGTTTTTAGTGAGGCTAAATTAGAGAAAACATTAAGAAGTAGCCCCTCTAGCGATGACGTTTCTTCATTATATTTAAACGATGGATACTTAACCTTCAATGCAGATCCTGTGCAAACCAGAATATATAATGATACTGTGGATTTGGATATCAGAGTTTATGAAGGACCACAATACACCATTAACAAGATCATATTAAAAGGAAATGAGCTCACCAATGATAAAGTAGTTTTAAGAGAGATTAGAACCAAGCCTGGTCAAAAATTCTCAAAAGACTTATTGGTTCGTTCTCAAAGACAAATTTCGCAACTTGGAAATTTTGATGAGCAAAAAATTGATATTAAACCCGTTCCAAATCCTGTAGATGGAACGGTAGACATTCAATATACGGTTGTCGAAAAACCTTCAGATCAAATTGAACTTTCTGGTGGTTTTGGAGGGGGTAGAGTGGTAGGTACTTTAGGTCTTACCTTCAATAACTTCTCCGCAAAAAACTTATTCAATTTAAAAGCTTACAAACCATTACCTAAGGGAGATGGACAGAAATTGAGTATAAGAGGGCAAACCAATGGTAAATTTTACCAATCTTATAGTTTTTCATTTTCCGAGCCTTGGTTTGGGGGTAAAAAGCCTATTTACTTTGGTATTAGTGCTTTTACTTCTCTTCAAAGTAATGGTTTATCAAATAGTAATCCTAGTTTCCAAAAAATTAGGCTAAATGGTATAACTTTCAGTTTAGGAAAGCAATTAAAATGGCCTGATGATTATTTTAGAATAGATTATGCCGCAAACCTTCAACAATTTAAGTTAAGAAATTATGCAGGTTATTTATTTGAAAACGGAGATTCTTATGATTTAAGTATAAGTCAGGTTTTAAGTAGAAACTCAGTTGACGCACCAATTTTTCCAACTTCAGGATCAAACTTGAAATTTACAGTTCAGGCTACACTTCCATATTCATCCTTTAATGGTAAAAATTATAACAATTTAGCAACTTCTGATAGGTATAAATTTTCTGAATATCATAAATGGAAATTTGAATCTCAATTCTTTCAAAGATTGTATGGAAAATTGGTTTTGAAAGCGCAGGCTCAGTTTGGTTTCTTGGGCTTTTATAGTAAAGAAGTTGGTCAAGCACCATTTGGTAGATTTAAAGTAGGTGGTGATGGTTTACAGGGATTTGACTTTTTGCAAGGATCTGAAGTGATTGGATTGAGAGGGTATGCAAATAACTCTGTAGTACCAGAAGGTTCACCAACATCAGCAGGAAGCCCGATATTTAATAAGTATGTTTTGGAACTTAGACATCCAATTACTCTGAATCAATCTGCTACAGTATTTGCCTTGGCTTTTGCAGAAGGTGGAAATACCTGGAATACGTTTAGGGAGTTTAATCCGTTTAATGTGAAAAGATCAGTAGGTGTGGGTGCAAGAATTTACTTACCTATATTTGGATTGTTAGGTATTGATTATGGTTGGGGATTTGATAAAATACCAGGTAATTCACAAGCAAGTGGTGGTCAGTTCCACTTTAGTATTGCACAACAGCTAGGTGGGTTTAACTAATTTTTAATGAGGAAATATATTATTCTGTCTATTTTGTTCGTTATGCTTGGCGTATCAGCCTTTGCACAACGTGTTGCTTATGTAGACTCGGAATATATTTTAAAGCATATCCCCGAATACTCTTCGGCACAAAAGCAATTAGACGCTTTAGCAGAACAATGGCAAAAAGACATTGATGATAAATTTGCTGAAGTAAATAAAATGCAGAAAGAATATCAGGCAGATAAGGTTTTATTAACTGATGTGATGAAGAAGCAAAGGGAAACTGAAATCGAAAAGAAAGAAAAAGAAGTAACTGATATACAGCAACAACGTTTTGGTTTCCAAGGCGAATTGTATAATAAAAAGATTATATTAATTAAGCCAATACAAGACAGAGTAGCTAAAGCAGTGGAGGATTATGCAAACAGAGAAAGCATAGATATTATATTAGATAAAAGTACAGTTACACTATTGTTCGCAAGATCAACGTTTGATGGTACAAATGATATCATTACCAGGTTGGGTTACAAGCCAGGATCATTTGCTAAATAGCAAAATTTATTTTAAAATCGTAAAATCAAATTAATACACAAAATCAGAAAATGAAAAAATTATTTAAGATTGTTTTAGTAGCAGGAGGATTATTATTTGCAGCAAATTTAGTAAACGCACAACAGAAAATAGCTCATATTAATTCAGCGGAATTAATTAAAGCTATGCCAGAAGTTGTAAATGCAGATAAGCAATTAGAAACTTATAAGGGTACTTTAGATGCAGATGGTAAAACAATGTACACTGAATATCAAGCTAAAGTACAAGCTTTTCAAACGGCAGAGAAAACTTTAAGTGATGCAATGAAAGAGACTAGAGTTAAAGAAATTCAAGATTTGCAAACACGTATTCAAGAATATCAGCAAAAAGCAAGTGAGGATTTCGAAAAGAAAAGGAGCGAACTTTATGACCCAATTCTAAAAAAGGCAGAAGATGCTGTAAAAGCAGTTGCAAAAGAAAAAGGTTATGCTTACGTTTTTGATACTACGCAACCGGGTATCGTTTATTTCGATGGTGGTATAGACATCATGACTGAAGTAAAAACAAAATTAGGCGTTAAATAGAAAATTCCTATAGCTTTCTCTATGATTTTAATAGGGAATAAGCTTGAAGCAGAAAAGAATGCGAAACTGAAATCAATTCGGTTTCGCATTCTTTTTTTAAATAGTAATTTTACAATCGCTATAAATAATGCTTTTGGCTTTAAGCCTTAAGCTTTAAGTTTAAACAAATGGAGAGTCCAATTGGTGTTTTTGATTCAGGAATTGGTGGTTTAACAGTTGCTAATGCGATTAGAAATGTTTTGCCTAATGAAAGCCTTATTTACTTTGGAGATACCGCTCATATGCCATACGGTGATAAATCTGCGGAAGCTATTAAATATTATAGCCTAAAAATAGGTAAGTTTTTACAAGAGCAAGGATGTAAAGCCATTGTGATAGCTTGCAATACAGCTTCATCTTTAGGCTATCAGGATTTAAAAGATTTTCTTGGAAATGACTTACCAATTTTAAATGTGATTGACCCTGTTGTTGAATTTTGTATTCATCAACCCAATTACCATAAAATTGGAGTTATCGCAACAAAAGCTACCATTAAATCTGACGTATACGCTCGAAAACTAAAAGTAGCTTTACCAAATGTAGATGTCAAATCTTTAGCTACTCCGCTATTAGCCCCCATGATTGAAGAAGGGTTTTTCAATAATAACATCAGTAAAACCATTATTAATACTTACTTATCATCTTCAAAATTAAATAAAATTGATTCTTTGATTTTAGCTTGTACACATTACCCTTTGATCAGAAACGAGATAAATGAGTTTTTTAAGGGTAAAGTAGAAATTTTAAATACTGCTGAAATTGTTGCTAATGACGTTAAAAA
>JBKJLB010000368.1:0-5722 GCA_046597075.1 Pelobium sp. | reverse complement strand
ATGCTGCAATTAGATTTATTAGAAGGCTTAATGGAACGATTGATTAAAGTTAGACAAGCAATTATCTAACACTAATCAACATGAGTGATTAAAAATTCAGTTCTTCTATTATTTGCTCTGCCTTCTTCAGTTTTATTATCAGAAACGGGTTTAATTTCACCGTAACCTTTAAAAGTTAACCTGTTTTTGTCAATATCATGACTAATTAGGTATTCATATACTGCTTTTGACCTGTTTTGAGATAAAATCATGTTTGATTGGTCGTTACCAATATCATCAGTATGTCCACTAATTTCGATATGAATCTTTGGATTTACCTCTAAAAAGTCAATAATTTTTTCGAGTTCAGCTATTGATTCTTGTTTCAAATCAAACTTATTGCTGTCAAAAAAAATATTCTTTAAAACCACCTTTTTTCCAACAGCAATCTTTTGTAAAGGAGCTTCTAAAATGAAAGGTTTCCCGGGTTTGTATTTATCCAAAGAAAAATTCTCTGAATAAAACAAATACCCTTCTCTGGAAGCATTTAAGCTATACTCATTACCCTTAGGTATAGTTGCTAAGAAAGAACCATCAATCTCATCAGAATAAGATTGATGGATAGATTTACCAGTTTTTAAATCTCTGATATCAATTAAAGCTTGTAATTTAACCTTACTATCCTCATCAAAAACAACTCCTTTTACGTAATTAACCGCAGTTGGTCTTATATTTTGTGGGAGGTCGAAAGAATAAATATCGAATCCACCGAAACCATTAAAATTATCTGAAGAAAAAAATGCTTTGGTTCCACTTGCGTTAATAGTTAAACCACTTTCTTCTCCATAAGTATTGATTGGGTAACCTAAGTTTTCTGGTTTAGACCAAATACCTATAGAATCTAATCTTGAAATAAAAAGATCTTTATTCCCTAAACCAATCCATCCATTTGAAGAAAAATATAAGGTTTTGTTATCAGGATGGATAAATGGAGATTGCTCATCGAAAGATGTGTTAATATCTTGGCCTAAGTTTTCTGGCGTTTGCCATTTGCCATCGTCACCAATTGTGCTTTTCCAAATATCATAACTGCCAAGTCCGCCTTTTCTATCACTCACAAAATAAAGTGTCCTACCATCGGATGAGATTGAGGGTTGAGATTCCCATCCTTTTGTATTTATAGGAAATCCTAGGTTAACTGGTTTACTCCATCCTTTTCCTTCTTTTTTCGAGATGTAAATATCACATCTACCTAAACCATCCGGACGGTTACAGCCTGTAAAAAATAGAAATTGACCATCCGGAGAAATACATTGGGCCCCTTCATTATAGGATGGAGTGTTTATGTTTTCACTTAAATACTCTGACTTTGTCCAATTATCATTTAACTTGTAACTCCTATAAAAATCTTCATTTCTATTGATTTGACGAGTAAAAATCAGGGTGCTTTCATCGCTAGTTAAAACAGCCAGATACTCTTGTTCATTGGTGTTAATACTAGGCCCTAAATTTTCTGGTATAAATGGTACAGGGTGTTTTAAAGCTTCAATTGAAAATTGACAATCTTTAATGTACTTATCTGCTAATGCAATTTTTTCAGTGGTTGGATTTCCTTTTTCTTTGAAAAGATGATAATGTAATAAGGAATTTTGGTAATCACCAGTTTTCAGCTCAGATTCTGCATAGTAATAATACCTTTCTGGGGCAAAATTAGGATTTAGTTTATAAGCGCTTTTGTAGGTTTCTTTTGCCTTAAGATAATCATAAGTAACTCTGTAGACATCTGCAAGAAGCATATATGCTTCGATAAATTTGTCATCTTGTTTAATGGCAACATTTAACTCTGAAATTGCTTCCTTAAAATTATTCAAGTCCAAAAGATAGCTTGCTCGCTCAAAACTTTTGATAGCTGATCTGTCAGTAGAGGAATATTTTGTTTGAGCAAAACCAATCTGAGACGCTATTAACAAAAATATAAGACAGCAGAAAGACCTCATTAATTTAGTTTAGTAAAACTAAAGCTATTAATTTTTATGGGATATTTAAGAATTTATGAGTCTGTAAAGATATTTCCCACTTAGGATTGTTCATTACATAATCAATAATCAATGGCGTCATTTCTTTCGATTTTGACCATTCGGGTTGCAGATAAAGCTTGCAGTTTGGCGAAACTATTTCTGCATATTCTTCAGCCCATTTAAAATCACTTTTGTTAAAAACAATTACTTTTAATTCATGT
The DNA here is from genome assembly GCA_046597075.1 of Pelobium sp. Taxonomy (GTDB): domain Bacteria; phylum Bacteroidota; class Bacteroidia; order Sphingobacteriales; family Sphingobacteriaceae; genus Pseudopedobacter. The sequence continues at coordinate 3,504 of JBKJLB010000368.1, read as the reverse complement.
GCAAAAGGAGCAATATCTGGGCGTGGAGCCTTAAATTTTTTAGGAGAAAGACAAATCCAATCCCAATTACCGGAAAGAGGATAAGCCCCAGAAGTTTCTATAAATGTAGCAAAGCCCTTATCCTTTAGTTCTTTGGTTAGGTAATCTAGATTATAAATCAAAGGCTCACCACCTGTAACTACTACGGCTTTACTTGGAAATTTTGAAGCATTTGCAACAATTTGATCTGACTTTGTAAGTGGATGTAAATTAGCGTCCCAGCTTTCTTTTACATCGCACCAATGACAACCCACATCACAACCCCCAAGTCTGATAAAGTAAGCTGCCTTGCCCGAGTTATAGCCTTCGCCTTGTATGGTATAAAATTCTTCCATTAAAGGAAGTAAAGAACCGTCTTCTGGTATTAAATTTTTCATTTTCAAGAGTGCAAAGATAAGCCTATTTTGCATATCAAGCTTTTAAACTCGTCATATTAGCGTATTTTATCATGAAATGGTATAAAATAGAAGATAAATATTTAAACAATGAACAATCCATTCAGAAAATAAAAGTAAATGGAAATTCTGTTTGCATTGTGAAAACTGATGATCGTATTTTCGCATGTGCTTCTATATGTCCACATGCAGGTGCTGATATTTCACAAGGTTGGATAGATGAAAATCATCAAATAGTTTGTCCCTTTCATCGCCATAAATATCATCTCGAAAACGGAAGAGGAGCTGCTGGACAAGGAGACTACATACAAGTGTATCCAATCGAATCTAGAAAAGATGGAATATATATCCAACTATCAGAAAATTGGTTAAAAGAATTATTTAAAAAGTAGTCTCGTTAAAAAGAATCAAATATTTTCTTTATTCCCGCCCATTTTCTTTAATTTCTGCGGAAAGCAACTGATAAAATAGTATGGAAGAAGCGAAAACTGGATTAAGACAATCCTTTGGTTTAAAAATGGCCATTATTTTAGTGGTTAGTTCCATAATAGGCTCTGGTGTTTTTAAAAAGGTGGCGCCAATGTCTGAGCAATTACTATCACCATCTTTGGTGATGTTAGCATGGGTTTTAGCCGGTATCATTATTCTTTTTGGTGTATTGAGTATTGGAGAATTAGGAGCAATGTATCCAGAATCTGGTGGAGCATTCTATTGGTTAGAGAAAGCTTATGGAAAAACAGTGGCTTTTCTTTATGGTTGGTCTTCTTTTACGGTCATTCAAACGGCTGCTATTGCATCGGTTGCTTATGTATTTGCTGGTGCCTTAGGTGCGTTTGTAGATCTTCCGCATCTTTCACCTCACTTAGAAAAAATTACTGTTTTTGGAATCATCCAGCCTTTTGATAACATTGGGGCAAAAGTAATTACCAGTTTATTAGTCATTCTTTTAACCGTTGTGAATGTGAGAGGAGCAAGGCAAGGTGGTTTGGTAAGTCAGATATTCACTTATACCATCGTTCTTTGTATTTTGGTTGTGGTTGCGCTTTCATTAAGTAGCTCAGTAGGTACTATTAATAATCTGGCTACTTCTTCAGTAACTTATCCTCCAGAATCTTTTACAACAACTTTTGGCTTTGTTAGTATTATGGTTATTGCTATGCGAAGTGCATTTTGGGGTTATGAAGGTTGGATAGCATTAGGTTTTATTGGGGAAGAAATTGAAAATCCTAGAAAGAATTTGCCAAAGGCGATGACGCTTGGAATATTAGCCATCATCGTTATTTATATTTTAGCCAATTTTGCTTATTTATATGTGATGCCTATTGATGAGTTAATTAATAGCTTAAAAGTAGATAAGAATTTGATTGCGGCTGTTGTGGTAGTCGATAAGATTTTTGGTAACGGTGGTGCGTTGTTTGTAAGTGGAATGATATTGATTTCGACGTTTGGATGTACAAATGCAACCATATTAATGTCATCCAGAATATATTATGCGATGGCTAAAGATGGAATTTTCTTTAAAGGAGCTGCTAAAACTCATCCTAAAAATCAAACTCCAGCAAACGCATTAATCTATCAATGTATTTGGTGTTGTATTTTAATTTTTTCAGGTTCTTTTGATTTATTAACAGATTTGGTAGTTATCGTAGGTTTTACTTTTTATGCGCTAGTGGTTGGTGCGGTTATTATTTTAAGAAATAAAAGCAAGGAAGTAAGTAGACCATATAAAGCTTTTGGATACCCAATTGTTCAAATTATATTTATACTTTTTTGTATTTTACTTATTGCGGTGTCTGTAGAAGAATCTCCTGAGAAATCTATAATAGGAATGCTTTTAATTTTTAATGGACTGCCTTTTTATTATTATTGGAAATTGAAAGATAACGTAGGTGAAAAATTGATAAAAAATTAGTCTACAACTATTTAATGAAGTATTTAGTGGCAAATTGCTTACAATCTAAAACTTCAATCTCCGAAAAATGAAAATCTTTTAGGTTTTCTGTTACTATACAATTACAATTATTTTCCATAGCCGAGTAATATTCTATACCATCTTCAAAATCCAATATTTTTTTGTTTTCTAGAGTGTTTAAAATTGCATTTTTTGAATTTTCAGCAATATGGATATGGTCTAACAATAGCTTGATTTTATTTTTAGCCACAAGTGAAGATGTTTTTTTCTCTGCAAAATAAAATGCGATAGCCAAACAAACAGGAGAAGTGTAAATTTTATATTTAGGATGATCAGCTAAACTCAAAATGCGAGCGGCGATTGAAAATACAGGATATTCTTTATTTAGTATAGCCACTAAAATATTTGCATCTAAAAAAATATTCATTTTTTTGAGGCAAAGAACTCATCTTCTATTGATTTTTTTGGTTTTTTGGTTTTGTACTCAGCATTACCTTCAGCAACCATACTCACCCACTCAGAAATTGGAAAATCTTCTAGTGATTGATATGGTTTTTCTACAACTTTACTTAATAAGTGTTCAATCATCCTAGATAAACTGATATTATGCCTATCTGCATATTGCTTAGCTTTATTAATAATCTCCTCGTTAAAGCTTAAAGTTAATTTCGTATCCATAGCCTTTTTTAAACTATCTCAAAATTAAAAATAAATTACGTGATTAAAAAATATTTTATACGTATTAATTATAAAATTCTTTTTTAGCAGCAGAAAGGGTGTTTCTTAAAAGACTTACAATTGTCATTAAACCAACACCACCTGGTACAGGAGTAATGAAAGAACATTTTGAAGCTACATCATCAAAATCAACATCACCGTAAAGTTTATATCCTGATTTTGTTTTATCAGACAATTCGCGGTTCATACCTACATCAATGACAACGGCACCATCTTTCACCATATCTGCAGTAACGAAATTCTTTTTACCTATTGCTGCGATAATGATATCCGCCTTAAGTGTAATATCTTTTAAGTTTTTAGTTTTGCTATGCGTTAAAGTGACGGTGCAATTGCCTGGATTTGCATTACGAGCCATCAAAATACTCATTGGGCTACCTACAATATTGCTGCGGCCAATTACCACACAGTTTTTACCGG
>JBKJLB010000343.1:0-8580 GCA_046597075.1 Pelobium sp. | reverse complement strand
AATCAGTTTCATGGAATTGGAGTATTGAGTTATCAGGCTGATCGTTTTCAGCGCTATTTAGATTGGTATGGTAAGTATTTGAAGTAAGCGTATTAATTTTCAATCAAAGATGCTGCCTCAATTTACTTTTGAGACAGCTTCTTTGTTGTTGAATTTGAACTTATCTACCTTATAAAGAATCATAATAACTGAATACCTTCACTAAATCATCATTATTCTTAAAATCTATCTTCTCTTTTTTTATAAAATCGTCTACCTGATTTGATTTATCAGAAAATATCTCTAAAAAGTCTTTTTTTGAATTTTTGATTCTTTTTATTTTTGAATCTTTAAACAAATAATATTCATTTTGATCAACAAAACTTTTTTCAGCCGTTGCCGAATTATACGGCTTCACCTCTAAAAGTGTCTTGTACTTTTTATTTAGTAGTTTTACTTTTCCATCAAACAAAACATCATAAAAGGTTTCAGTGTTAAACTTATCAATAGTTGGAAATCCTTTAGAAAAAATTCCAGATCCCTTTAATTCAATAAATTTAAACGACTTAACAGGTTGCACAAATTCTAAAAGTTCTGCATTTTTTGGATTCTTGAAGTAAAGCTTTTCATCAAAAATATTATACTTTAGAGGTACATTACTATAAGTATCTCCGTTACCTAACATCACAGTTCCAAGTACCCAATCACCAAACATAAATGGTGAGCCTTTAATGTCAGTATACGTAATCTCCATTATCAGTCTACCTTGAATATCCTGTAAATACTGGGCATTTGCAAATCCGAAACTAGCGAGTAAAATTAAAAAGGTAGTGTGTAGCTTTTTCATAATTATGTTAACTTTAAATATGAAGATAAATATTCTGGCATTACTTTAGAAAGAAAACCAATTATTATGAAAAATATTATAATCCTATCTCTAATTCTTTTTGCAGGATTAAAAAGCTTTTCTCAATTAAATGATAAGACTGTAAAATCTTTAGTCAATACTGAAGAATACTTTAGCTTTTTAGTTAAGAATGATGGTATAAATAAAGGTTTTCAAAAAGTAATTGCCAAAAACGCAATTGTTTTTAGACCCACAGCAATTGAAGCAATTAAATTTTATAGTAAAAAAGATGATTCTGATGAAAGCTTAATATGGAAAAGTGAATATGCCATGATTGCTAAAAACGGTGATTTTGGTTTTACATCTGGTCCTTATACTTATACCAAAAAAGGTGAATCGTATTATGGACATTACCTGTCTATTTGGAAATCTGATCATAAGAATAAATGGAAATTAGTTTTAGATGGTGGTATTACGCATCCTAAACCAAACGAAGATTTAAAATACGAATATTTAGACCCTAAAGACCGAAAATTCACTCGCCTTCTAGGGCCTAAAAAAATTCAAATGAGAGAAGATATTGTCTTTAGCACCGACTTACTGTTAGGCAAAACGATGAATAATTCAGGCATCAATAATTTTAATGAGTTTTATGATTCACAGGTTCGTTTATACTATCCAGGCTATTTGCCAATTATTGGGAAAGAAAAAGCTGTTGATTTTTTAAAAGAACACGGTTTAGATATCGAAACTCAACCTACTTTTGCCAACAGGGCTTTTAGTGGCGATTTAGCTTATACTTACGGAAAAGCCTCAATTTCGGGTAAATCTTATAGTTATGTTCGCATCTGGAAAATTACCGAATCCATGAAATGGAATATAATTTTAGATGTTTACATTCCAGTAATTTAGCGGATTTAATTTTCAGGTATAAAATTTGCGGTATTCCATAAAATAAAACCATGGAAATTCACAGCCAAAATTACGACACACTTTCTGAAGCCATGAATGGTTTAAAGGAGAAAGGATTTACTTACGAATTCGATTTTAAAAATGCGCATTTAGTTAACCATCAAAATAATGGCGAATTTAAATCCCATCAGCTAAAAGTTGTTGAAGTCCATAGATTTGAAGGGAATACCAATCCTGACGATAGCTCGATTCTGTATGCAATTTCTTGTGAAGATGGCTCAAAAGGGTTAGTAGTTGATGCTTATGGTATGTACGCAGATGCAGAAAAAACAGCGTTTATGAGTGAAATTGAAATTGTATCAGAATAAATCCTTAATAATTTTTTCAGTACTAATTCCCTCAGCTTCTGCTTTATAATTTCTAACCACTCGGTGCTGCAATATGGCTTGGGCAACAGCTTGTACATCTTCTATATCTGGTGAGTATTTGCCCGAAATTGCTGCGTGACATTTTGCACCAATTACCAAATACTGAGAAGCTCTAGGACCAGCTCCCCAACTCAAATATTTATTAACTTCTTGTGTTGATAAATCTGTTTGAGGACGAGTTTTAGAAGCTAATTTAACAGCATATTCCAATACGTGTTCTGCAACTGGGATTTCCCTAATCAATTGCTGAAAATATATAATCTGTTCAGTATTTAAAATACGTTTTAACTGAGGTATTTTATTTCCTGTTGTGTTTTTTACAATGTTTAGTTCTTGTTCAAAAGTTGGATAAGTTAATGATACGTTAAACATAAAACGATCTAACTGAGCCTCTGGCAAAGGATAAGTTCCTTCTTGCTCAATCGGGTTTTGAGTTGCTAAAACAAAAAAAGGCTTTGGTAAGATATGGGTAACACCTGCAGCGGTAACCGATTTTTCTTGCATCGCCTCTAAAAGTGCGGCTTGTGTTTTTGGTGGCGTACGGTTAATCTCATCGGCTAAGATAATGTTTGAAAAAACAGGGCCTTTTATAAACTTAAAATTTCTGTCATCACCTAAAATCTCGCTCCCAATAATATCAGAAGGCATTAAATCTGGCGTAAATTGAATCCTGTTAAAGGAAAGATCTAAAACACTAGCGACAGTTTGTACCAATAAAGTTTTTGCTAAACCAGGTACACCAACCAAAAGACAATGCCCATTGCTAAAAATAGAAATTAAGACGGATTTCACAACGTCATCTTGTCCAACTATTACTTGGGCAATTTCCTTCCTAATTTCTTGATAAGCGGCACTTAAAGCATCAACTGCCTCAACTTCTGATTGGAATTTCATATCTAGTTATTCGATGCTACCTCTGGCTTGGTGATCCAATCTTTCAATATATCGCAATTGTAATAATCTTTATCAATTTTAATATAAGTAGCTTTCCTTTTCTTCTCAAACCATTTACTCACCGTTTTATTGATTTTATCTTCAAAAGCTGCGTCTTTAATTTTAGGTAAATCCTGAGCTAAGTTTGCTTTATGAGGCGGAACTTTTGATTTTAAATATAAAAATCTATACCCCGTTTTTCCTCTTGCGTCAGTAAATAACTCTGGATTAGAATAAGAACCTACTTTCATGGTATCAACCGTTAAGAAAATTTTTGGATCTAATTTATCTGTTGGAATATATGTTGTTCTTTGCGAAACATTTTCTGCATCTAACATCATTCCACCATTATATTTTGTTTCATTATTATCAGAATATAACGATGCTGCTGTAGAGAAATCCATTTTACCAACCTTCACTTTATTATAAACAGAATCTATTTCTACTTTGGCCCTGTCTAAAGAAGCTTGACTGTTTTCTGGGATAATTAAAATATGTCTTACTCTTACTTGTTCGCCACGTCTATCTAAAATTTCGAGAAAATGAAATCCAAATTCAGTTTCAAAAACTGGAGATATCTCTCCTTGTTTTAATTTGAAAGACCATGATGTAAATTCTTTTGCCATCGTTTGTCTATCAAAAAATGGCAATTCTCCACCTTCCCTGGCAGACCCTGGATCTTGTGAATACAATCTGGCTAACGTAGCAAAATTTTCTCCTGCTTTTACTCTTAACCTCAAAGCATCAACTTTGTCTTTATAGAATTCCTTTTCTTTTTTATTAAGCTCTGGATAAACCACTATTTCACCTACTTCTACTTCTGTATTATATTCAGGCAACGAATCTTTTGGGAAAGTAGCATAGAATCTTTCAACTTCTAAAGGAGTTACCTCAACGTTTTCAGTAACTTTCGCTTGCATTTTTTGAGCAACTAATTGCTCTCTAATATCAGGACGAATTTCATCTTTGTACTGAATTAATGACTTTCCTAAGAACCCTTCTAACTTGTCTTGACCTCCAGCTCTGGATGTCATTACTCGCATTCTTCTATCAACTTCTCCATCAATGTCTTCATCATTAACCGTAATAGAATCTAAAACTGCTTGCTGAGTTAATAACTTTTGACTTAGCATACTTTGCAGAAAGTAACATTTTGTAGCCTCATCTGGTTTATTACCTTGCACCAAATATTGAGCATATTGTTGATCAACCTCTGACTTTAAAATGATGTTATCACCCACAACTGCAATTACTTTGTCCACTACTTTTTCCTGAGCAAAAATGCCGCTAACAGCAAAAAGTACAAACCCCACTAAAACTGAAAATCTTTTCATTTATCGTATATTTCTAATTCATTATTTTTTTGTGCCTCATTAAAAACCGTGGTTTCCATACTGTTAACAAGAGCCAATTTTCTCTGATTTAAAATCAGATTTTTAATATTTTCTTTTTCAAAACCCAAAGGCGACAAACTGTCTCTAAACTTTGAATCTCGCAAAATTATGAGATATAATGTATTATTCTCAGAAATTTGAAAAATTCGATTCAAATTATCGTAATTATTTTCTCCTATTTTAGAAATTGGAAATAATTTTTCCAATTCGTCTGTATAATGCCATACCGTATCCATTAGAGAAAATGTTGGTGAATATCTAAAGCAATATTTTTCTAATAAATCTTGATCCCTCATATCCTTCGAAGTGAAAAGCTTTTTGACCATACTTACTTTAGGAGCATCTTCGGGTAATTTGATATAAGAAACCTTTAATATAGGCTTTTTTAGCTGGAAATTTTCTTGATTAGCGTCATAAAAGATCTTAATTTCTTGCTCCGTAACCACAGTATCCAGCTTTTGCCGTATCAACTCTTGTTCATATTGGAACCTAATTAACGACTTCCTATAATTTTCTAATTGTGTTTGTATGTATTTATTATCAATGTTTACGTTTTCCTCCGCCTGGTGCTGCATCACTTGCTCATGTAACCACTGATCAATAAAGGCTTTAACAACAGAAAGACTATCATTGCCGTGTGTTGTTTTAGGCACTACTCCTTCCAAGTCTTTTGCATAAAGATACTTATCGTAGGCTTTCGCAATTGCTTTTTCTTTTTGATTAAAACGATTACAAGAGGTCAAACCTAATCCTAGAAAAAAAATGGAAAATAAAATTCTATACTTTTGCATCCTCAATCCAACGAAAGTAAAGCCTTTTTCGCGTATTCTTTATATCCTTTAACTTTTTTTAACAAAAAATGGGTTATTTTGCAAACATGAATTCCCTTCAATCTAAAGATTTTATTGCGCTTAGTTTATTAATAAACGAAGAAATATATAGCGTGATAGAAGATGAGAAGGCCCTTCAACCAATAGAAACCTCTATCGATAAAACTACAGTGCCAAAAAAAGAAGTTGAAGTTGTTGAAAAGGATGATCAAAAAAGTTTTGATTATCTGGGAGAAAACAACAAATACACTTTAATAATTGTCAATGAAGCTTCTGCTAATTTTCTTCAGCCTAATGATCTTGGTTTTCTATTAAAAATCCTTGCTGCTAAGAAATTGGAACTAAATGATGTGGCTATTTTAAATCTCGCAAAAATCAAAACTCCTGATTTCGAAAGTTTAAAAGTTTTTTTTGCATGTAATAAGATCATCACCTTTGGTATCAACCCTCAGATATTAGGGATTATTGGGGCTCTCGCAAATAAAAAAACAATTTTTAAAGATACTCCTATCTTAGGTACTTGGGATTTACAGAAATTACAAGCCGACAAAACTAAAAAAACCACATTTTGGGAGGAACTCAAAAACTTTTAATGAAAAATCAACTCGTATTTGCAACCAATAACATACATAAACTAGAAGAAGTACAGTCAAAGGTTCAAGATTCATTCAAAATCATTAGCCTATCCGATATTGGCTGCCATGAAGACATTGCCGAAACTGGATTAACTTTAGAAGAAAACGCTTCTATCAAGAGTCAATATATCTATAAAAATTATCAAACCGATTGTTTTGCAGATGATACAGGTTTAGAGATTGAAGCATTAAATAATGATCCAGGAGTTTTTTCTGCCCGATACTCTGGAAGTAGAGATTTCGAAGAAAATATGGATTTGGTTTTGGAAAGATTAAATGGTCTTGAAAATAGAAACGCTAGATTTAGAACTGTTGTTTCCTTAATTCTAAATGGTAAAGAATATTTTTTTGAAGGAATTGTAAATGGTAAAATTCGAACTGAAAAAAGTGGAAAAGAAGGCTTTGGCTACGACCCAATATTCGAGCCCGACGGATACAACATCACCTTTGCAGAGATGGACTTAATCGAAAAAAACAAAATCAGTCACAGGGGTTTAGCCGTAGCCCAACTGATAGAATTTCTTAAATCAACTTAAATTACTTTTCCTTTTTAGGGGCTACAGCCGATTTTGGTTTTATGATCTTGCTATTTGGAACTACTTTTTTATCGTCTTTCTTTTTCGGTAATTCTTTAGTGGGTATTGATTTTTTTCTTAATGATGGGATGATGTCTTCTTTTGATTTCGGTCTTTCTTTAGGCTTCCAATTAAAATTGGGCAAGGTTTTTAATTCCTCGGTGATTGTATCAAAAGGATAATAATTATGCTCTGGTTTTCTGATAAATGTAATTTGAGTCAAGCTATCATTCTTAAAATTAATCCTCATTCTAGAGGCAATTGATCTCATCATTCCATCTTCAGACGAGCTATCCGTTGGGAAATAAATACTTTCTGCATTTCCATTAACAAATATCACATCAAGCTTATCATTTTTGAAATAGCCTTTCATCGTCTTACCTGCTATTTGGTTATACTTTAAAGAATCTTTTTCAGTATTCACCACTATTGAGTTTTTAATTAAATCCATATTATCCATCTTACTATTCTTCATTTGGATATACATGGTATCTGCCGAAAGTTGGCTTCCTTCTGCCCAAACTAAGGGTTTCTGATAAATTCTGAGGGTAGAATCTCCATAACTAAAAAAAGCAGAATCGGCTTTAGCCTGAAGATCAGATTTAAAAATTTTAACGTTTCTATATGCACTTACAACTCGTATTCTTGCCGTATCTGTTGCCTCTGGTGCCAAATCTTGCCTAAAATATGGCATAGATTTTTTCTTTGTAGGGATAACTATTCCAATTCCTATTGAGCCTTGCTTTAGGATTTTCACTTTATTGAAATTCGAAGCGTAATTGGGCGCTCTGGTAACCAACCGAATTGGGATGGCTTCTGTTCTACTTTTTATATCTTTTTTGACCAATTTCTTCACCTCATTTAGCTTTGCTTTTTCACTTATGTTGGTCGATTTTAATTTTGAATTCCCAGCAGTCAAAGTATCCAGATTGAGAGAATTTTTTATTTTGTTTGATATAGAATCCGAAGAATCTACTTTTGCTAATATCGTATTAAGGCTATCTTTTATCACTTCAGCTTTATTCCTCAACTCGTATAGCTCCATTTTCATTAAAACTTTACTTTTCAAAGTATCAGCAGTCATCCAAATACTATCTTTTTTAACCGAATCCTTTTCTGTAACAAAAATTACGTAAGCATTTTTTGTTACTTCAATGCTTTCATCTGTTTTCTTGTAAAGGCCTAAATCACCTCTAAGTTCAATTTTTTGAACAGTATCTACAAAAACAATGTTTCTCTTTGCTCGCCCATAACCAAGCTTTCCATCGTAAAAAAGGCTGTCTCCTTTTAAACTTTTAGAGTTTTGGGTATACAAATTTTTCTTCCCAAAAGCAGCTTGATCGTTTGATGTGTTATATTGGCCGTTCTCGGTATAAAGCGTATCTGTCTTTCCGTAAATATTAGTTGGGCCAAAGAAATAGGCAATTTTACTTAGCGTATTATACTTCAAAGTATCAGATTTTATTAAAACCTCTGGCGACTTTACGTTAACCTTGTACCTAAAATAAGCATCCTTTGTGCCAGTGAAGTAATAACCATTCTGACTCGTTAGCGTATTTTGGTCATTTACAATTTTTCCACCATTATAATACCTACCAATCTTAGTCCCTAAATCGTAATCTAAATCATTGGTAGTTAAAATAGCTTGATTATCAGTAAGTCTCACATTATTTTTTAGGATAGCTAATTTGGTATTTCCATCATAAAATAAATGATCCGCATAAATATTAACCGTATCTGATTGATTAATATGAACATGTCCAAAGGCCTCAAAATTATTTTTTTCTAAATAGAAGTAAGCACTATCGCAAGTTAATGTTGCATTATCTTGTCTAAAAATTGGATTAATTACCTTGTTGGTATTTTCTCCATTACGCTTTAATCCAATAAAAGAATCAGAACTTATGAGCTCAATCCTCGTAACCTTTTGGGCTTTTACCGAGTAAGCAGCTAGAATTATAAGAAGGAGTAGAATATATTTTCTCACACGGCAAAATTAGTTTTTTAGTAATGATTTTAAACGGTTAAATTTGATTCATGTTATTAC
>JBKJLB010000341.1:0-2548 GCA_046597075.1 Pelobium sp. | reverse complement strand
GAAAACTTTAAACCTAGTCCAGGTAAAAATGAGAAAAGCTTCTTCGATAGAATGAAAGAATATTTCGAATAAAATTTTACATTATTATAAAATTCAAATAGCTCGTGGTTTTTATCCCGAGCTATTTTTTTGAAGCAATTTCTGCAATTGCAAATCATAAAGGCAATACCTGCTTTCCATTACAATCTTTACCCAAAAAATAGGTAAAGGATTTTCACTTCAATCAGGGCTAGATGAAAAGTTCTTCACTTTTTTGTTAAATTTTAAAACTCATAAATAATTTAATAAATTGAAGCAATCTGTAATAATTAGTCGATAATCGCATCTAATAAAGAAACCAAAACCTTATACATGTTAAAAGTCAGCCATATTGTTAAAGAATATGCCAAACACCGGGCATTAGATGATGTAAGTCTAGAAGTAGAAAAAGGAACCATATTTGGATTATTAGGTCCAAATGGAGCAGGAAAAACATCATTAATCAGAATTATTAATCAAATTACCGGTCCAGATGAAGGCGAAGTGTTCTTTAATGGTGAAAAACTCAATCAATCTCACATCAACAAAATCGGATACTTGCCAGAAGAACGAGGCCTTTACAAAAAGATGGAAATAGGCGAACAAATGCTTTATCTCGCACAATTAAAAGGTTTAAGCAGGGCCGAAGCAACCAAAAGAATAAAGTTTTGGTTCGAGAAGATGGAGATGCAAAACTGGTGGAAAAAGAAAGTAGAAGATCTTTCTAAAGGGATGCAACAAAAAGTACAATTCGTAGCTACCATTTTACATGAGCCTGAGTTAATTATCTTGGATGAACCGTTCTCGGGTTTCGACCCAATAAATGCCGAAGTTATTAAAAATGAGATTTTAGAACTCAATCAAAAAGGCGCAACAATTATTTTCTCTACTCATAGAATGGAATCTGTAGAAGAGTTATGCGATCATATTGCGCTAATCAATAAATCACATAAAATATTAGATGGTAGCGTTAAATCAATCAAAAATGCATATCGAAATAATACTTATCATGTTGGATTGACTAAATCTTTTGATACTTCTTCTTTAAAAACTTTTGATATCATTAGTTCAAAAAAAGAAGAAGAAAGTGAAAATTTCACCATTAAATTAAAAGATGGTTTTAATACCAATGATGTTTTGCAAGAACTACTTCCGCAAACTGGAATTATTTATTTAGAGGAGGTTATCCCAAGCATTAACGAGATATTCATCGAAAAAGTTAAACAGTTAAACTAACCAAACCATGAACAAAGTTTTACTCATTATACAAAGAGAATATTTAAGCAGGGTAAAGAAAAAATCCTTCTTAGTTCTTACTTTTTTAGTTCCGTCATTATTTATTGGAATGATGTCTTTGGTAGTTTATTTAACTGCTAAAGGTGATGATAATGTAAAAGATTTTAGAGTATTGGATCAATCAGGAGTTTTTGAAAATCAATTCAGCAACTCAAGTAACCTCAACTTTAGTTACGTTAAAGGAGATTACGAACAAGCAAAAAAGAATATCCGCGAAGAGAAAGAAAATTTCTTATTATATATCCCAGCTGATTATTCCCAAAGCAAGAATATTGAAGTAATTGCCGAGAAAAAACCTGGTATCAATGTGATAAATGACATTGAAAATCAGATGGAAACTATCATCCGCAACAAAAAATTAATTGCCGCAGGTATTGATACCTCTATTCTTAATAGCACTAAAGAAAGAATAAATATTAATGCAAAACAATTAACAGATGAAGGAGAAAAAGACGCCAGTATTGGCGCTACGTTTATTGTTGGCTTTGCAAGTGCGTTTTTGATTTATTTGGCATTATTTATTTATGGTGCCCAGGTTATGCGTGGTGTCATCGAAGAAAAAACTACCCGTATTATAGAAGTGATTGTTTCTTCTGTAAAGCCATTTCAATTGATGCTTGGGAAAATATTAGGCATTGGTGCTGTAGGCTTAACTCAATTTTTAATGTGGATTATTTTAACTACTGGCCTATCTACCTTAGCAGCAGGCTTTTTAACAAAAGACGATTCTACTAAATCTAAAACCGAGCAAGTTATAAAAGCAGATGCAAACAATCCGGATATACAACAAGCAGCTTCTGGAAATAAAGTCGCTCAATTTTTAGATGCTGCTGAAACAATTAATTTCCCATACATCATAGGAACATTTTTATTTTACTTTTTAGGAGGTTACTTATTGTACAGTGCCTTATTTGCTGCTGTTGGTTCGGCAGTAGATAATGAAACGGAAACACAGCAGTTTATGCTCCCCATTACGCTGCCACTCATATTTACTTTCATCATCGGGATGAATGTGATAGTGAACAATCCGGATAGCACACTTTCTTTTTGGATGTCGATCATACCTTTCACATCTCCTATCGCTATGATGATTCGTATTCCTTTTGGAGTACCCGTTTGGGAATTGGTGTTATCTATGACTTTGTTAGTTATAGGAGTTATATTTACAACTTGGGTAGCATCAAGAATGTATCGAGTAGGTATTTTGATGTACGGAAAAAAAGTATCTTATAAA
>JBKJLB010000316.1:0-2804 GCA_046597075.1 Pelobium sp. | reverse complement strand
AAAAATTAGGTCCACGTAATCCATATTTCATAGAGATATGCGTGGGAGCAATATCAATAATCATTTTAGGTATAAAAAAAGGATTTAGACGTGGTGTTCCATCTCCTTTGACAAATTCTGTGATTTCGTCTAGAAATGTTTTTAAACCTCCAATACCTGATCCCCAAATTACACCAATTCGGTTAGTATTTAATTTTTCGAAATCTAAGCCAGCATCTTTTACGGCCTCCTCGGTGGCAACTAATGCATATTGAACAAATGGGTCTAACTTACGAGCTTCTTTCTTGTCTAAATAGTCTTCAGCAACGAAATTTTTCACCTCACAGGCAAACTTCGTTTTGAATTTCTCAGTGTCAAAACGAGTTATCGGAGCAGCCCCGCTTACCCCATTCACCAAACTTTCCCAAAATTCAGGGATTGTTTTACCGATTGGAGTAAGCGCACCTAATCCTGTAACTACAACTCTATTAAGATCCATTTATTCAATTAAGCAATAATTACTTTACATTTTTTTCCAAGTAAGCGATAGCCTGACCAACAGTACTGATGGTTTCAGCCTGATCGTCTGGGATAGCAACGTTGAATTCTTTCTCGAATTCCATGATTAATTCAACGGTGTCTAATGAGTCAGCACCTAAATCGTTAGTGAAAGAAGCCTCTGGCGTTACTTCACCTTCGTCTACACCTAGTTTTTCAACGATAATTGCTTTTACTCTTGAAGCGATATCAGACATAATACTTATAATTAAGGGTTAAAATTCTGTGCAAAGAAAAATAAATTCTGTTAAATATCAAACCTTTTTGTTTTTGCTGTAATTTTAGCACTCCAATTAAGTTCAATATATTGGTTTAATAAGCTCCTAAATTAATCTTTATAATCTTGAATAAAAAATTTTTAAAGTTAGAACTTGATTTTGATTTCATATTAATTGCCATTACCTCACAGCTAAAGGATTATAGGCTATGCTTTTACATCAATAAGTTTGCCGAAACTAATTTTAGAAAAATTGATGAATTAGAATTGCAGTTTAAAGGAAATGATATTCGTTACTTTTCATGCTATTTACATGAGATTCCCAATACTGATTGTCAGTTTTATTTGATTGCCAATAAAGGAACAGACGGTTTTTTAATCCCAGAAATGCGTGAAACAGATTATTTTATTCTAATTAAGGAGTTTATTGATGATGAAGATTTAGAGTTTTTTTTAGGTCAAATAAGAAGTATTATCGACATTCAGGCTGCGGTAGAGATTAATCCAGCTAAATTAAAATCAAAAGAAAACCTGCTTTTTTAAATTGATTTTGAGTTCGTGTTAAAAATACACTACTTTTGAATCTTAATTCGAAATCGAATTTTTAATACTTGAACCAAAGAACCCAAAATATTATATGAAAATAGTTCAGAAAAGAACCAAGATTGTAGCAACCCTTGGTCCGGCCTCATCCAACAAAGATGTTTTACTATCTATGATAAAAGCAGGTGTGGATGTTTGTCGCCTAAACTTCTCGCATGGTAAGCAAGAAGATCATCAAAAAGTAATCAACACGATTAGAGAAATCAATCAAAAATATAAAACAAATATTGGTATTCTAGCCGATTTACAAGGACCAAAAATTAGAATTGGCTTGGTAAAAGACGGAGGAATTAACCTTGTAAATGGTACTCAAGTTAAAATCACTACTAAAGAATGTATTGGTGATGATGAGCAAATTTACATTACCTACGAAACATTCCCGCAGGATGTTAAAGCCAATGAAATTATTTTATTAGATGATGGAAAGCTACAGTTAAAAGTAATTGATACCAACAGAAAAGACACCGTAATTTGCGAAGTTATACATGGTGGTGTTTTAACTAGTCGTAAAGGTGTAAACCTTCCAAACACAAAGGTTTCTATCCCATCTTTGACTGAAGAAGATTTAATAAACCTAGATTTTGCACTAGAAAATGATGTAGAATGGATTGGTTTATCTTTCGTACGTAAAGCCGAAGATATTATTGATTTAAAAAGAATCATCAGCAGAAGCGGAAGAACAGCAAGAGTAATTGCTAAAATTGAAAAGCCAGAAGCTATTGACAATATTGATGCTATTATTGAAGTAACTGATGGTGTAATGGTTGCCCGTGGCGATTTAGGGGTTGAAATGCCTTTAGAAGAAGTTCCGGTATTACAAAAAATGATTGCTAAGAAATGTAATCTTGCATCAAAACCGGTTATTGTGGCAACACAAATGTTAGAAAGTATGATTACTACGCCTCGCCCTACAAGAGCAGAGGTGAATGATGTTGCAAACTCGGTTTTAGATGGAGCAGATGCGGTGATGTTGAGCGGTGAAACATCAGTTGGTGAATTTCCGTTGATAGTTATCGAAACCATGAGCAAAATTGTTAGTCATGTAGAAAATACATCTTATCCTTTTTATCAAGAAAAAGAATTAGACGAAACCTCTGCCACTTATATGGCTGACGCCGTTTGTAGCTCGGCAGTATTTTTAGCTGATAAAACAAATGCAGTTGGTATCATTTCCATGACTTCATCAGGATATACTGCTTTTCAAATTTGTAGTCATCGCCCTAAGGCAGGAACTTTCATTTTCACTTCAAACCGTATATTATTAAACACTTTAAGTTTATTATGGGGAGTTAAAGGTTTCTATTATGATAAATTTGATAGTACAGATAAAACTATTAGCGAAGTAAATAAAATTTTAAAAGCTGAAAAAATAATTGAATCTGGCGATGTTGTAATTAATACCGCGGCTATCCCAATCGAGAAAAAGGAAAAAACAAATATGATTAAA
>JBKJLB010000308.1:0-3406 GCA_046597075.1 Pelobium sp. | reverse complement strand
TTAAATTATGATGGCGATTTTATCACCATATCATTAGATGAGACCACCCGCCTTTACGATATCGAAACCTTAATTAAGGTTTTTGCAAAAGTAAAGGGAAAGAATTTACACGATGTAAATCTAGATACACTTAAAGGACATATTGAGAGTACTATACCTGATCAATTACAACGCAAATCAGCATTCTTAACTCATCCAGTATTTAATAAGCATCACTCAGAACATGAGATGTTGCGTTACATCAAATCATTAGAAGCAAAAGATTTATCACTCTGCCACTCTATGATTGCTTTGGGATCTTGCACCATGAAATTAAATGCAACCACGGAGATGATTCCAGTAACTTGGCCAGAGTTTGGTGGTTTGCATCCATTTGCACCAGCTGACCAAACTGGTGGATATATGCAAATAATGGCCGAATTAAATACTTGGTTAAGTGAGATTACTGGCTTTGCCGCCATGAGTTTACAACCCAACGCTGGTGCACAAGGAGAATACACTGGTTTAATGGTAATCAGAGCTTACCATTTAGATAGAGGCGATGCTCATAGAAATATTGCACTAATTCCTTCATCTGCACACGGTACAAATCCGGCCTCTGCATCTATGGCTGGGATGAAAATTATCGTGACTAAATGTGACGAAAAGGGAAATATTGATGTTGCAGATCTAAAAGCAAAAGCAGAGGAACATTCTGAAAATTTAAGCTGTTTGATGGTAACTTATCCATCAACTCATGGAGTTTTTGAAGAGGCAATCATTGAGATTTGTGATATCATACACCAACACGGTGGTCAGGTTTACATGGATGGGGCAAACATGAATGCTCAGGTTGGGTTAACCTCACCAGCAAATATTGGTGCTGATGTTTGTCACCTTAATTTACATAAAACTTTTTGTATCCCTCACGGAGGTGGTGGTCCAGGTATGGGTCCAATTGGTGTTGCGGCACATTTAGTTCCGTTTTTGCCAGGTCATTCCGTGGTTGATATGGGGGGTAAAAAATCTATTTCAGCAGTTTCAGCTGCACCTTGGGGATCGGCTTCAATTTTGTTAATTTCTCATGCTTACATCGCCATGATGGGTGAAGAAGGGTTAACAAATGCAACTAAATATGCTATTTTAAATGCTAATTACATCAAGGAGAGATTAGAAGGACATTACTCAGTATTATATTCTGGTGCAAATGGACGTTGTGCTCACGAGATGATTTTAGATTGTAGAAGTTTCAAAGATATAGGTATAGAAGTAACAGATATTGCTAAACGTTTGATGGATTATGGCTTTCACGCACCAACGGTTTCTTTCCCGGTTGCCGGAACAGTGATGGTAGAGCCAACAGAATCTGAACCTAAGCATGAATTAGATC
Organism: Pelobium sp.; assembly: GCA_046597075.1. Classification (GTDB taxonomy): domain Bacteria; phylum Bacteroidota; class Bacteroidia; order Sphingobacteriales; family Sphingobacteriaceae; genus Pseudopedobacter. Next base: position 2,037 of record JBKJLB010000308.1, on the reverse strand, counting down.
GCTTTTGTGATGCTTTGATTGCCATTAGAAATGAAATTTCTGATGTAGAATCTGGTTTATTGGATAAAGTAAACAATCCTTTGAAAAATGCTCCCCATACTGCAGCAGTAATAACTGGGAATGATTGGGATAAACCTTATACTCGTCAAAAAGCAGCTTTCCCACTTCCTTATGTAGCCGAACGTAAGTTTTGGCCATCAGTGGGTAGAGTTAACGATACTTTTGGAGACCGTACCTTAATTTGTACTTGTCCGCCAATTGAGGAGTACGAGTTTGACGTTTTGGTTTAGAAGTCTTATTTATCTGTAAATATTGAAGGTCCAGTTTTTTAAAAAAAAATTGGACCTTTTTTTGTTCAGAGATTTATAGTTTAGAATAGACTTGTCTATCATGTATGAAAAAAATAATTTTAAGTTTAATCATCTGTTTATTATCCATGCATTCAATGGCACAGCAATCTGCAACTAAATCATACGCATTTCGTTTAAAACCTTATGAAGACCTTAAAATAGGTATAGAAAATTTTTTGATTGAAAATAAAATAAAAGCTGCCGCAATTGTTACAAGTGTTGGAAGCCTAGCCAATGCTAATATTAGATATGCGAATCAACCAAAAGGTAAAATATTAAACGGTCATTTCGAAATAGTATCTTTAACTGGAGTTTTGAGTTTAAATGGATCTCATTTGCATATATCAATATCCAATGAAAAAGGAAAAACTTATGGAGGTCATTTATTGGATGGCTGTAAAGTATATACAACCGCAGAAATTATCATAGCTGAATTAACCGATTTAGAATTTAAAAGAGAAGTAGATCCAGCTTTTGGATATAAAGAATTAGTAGTTGAGCAGATTATAAAGTAGAAAAAACTCAAAGCATAAAGTCCTATGAAAACAATAAGAAACAAAGTTTCAGGAATTGTACTGGTTTTATTGCTGATTATATTTTTTAATCCGCTTAAAGCGGATGAACTAAAGCCCGTTCGTCTTCAATTAAAATGGCGTAACCAGTTTCAGTTTGCAGGCTATTATGCCGCAAAAATTAAAGGTTTTTATAAAGATGCAGGCCTAGATGTTAATATTAAGCCTGGTGGTTATGGGATATCGCCTATTGATGAAGTAAAGAGTGGCAGAGCGGATGTTGGAATTTATGATCCGGATATTATTTTTAGCAAAGACGGAAAAGTCCCTCTGGTTGCATTGGCTAATATCATGCAATCTTCTCCTTACGTAATTATTACCCTCCCTGATAAAAATATTTTAAAGCCAACAGATTTAATTGGGAAAAGAGTGCTTTCTGCTGGGGACCAAGGATGGAATATTTTTCAGGCGATATTGTTTCGAGAGGGTATCAAATCAGATCTTATAAAGATTATCCCCAGACAAAAAGACTCAGAAGAAATAATCGATGATAAAGGCGATGCGGTAATAACTTACATCAGCACACAGCCACAAAGATTAAAATATTTAGGATATGAGCCAATAATTATCAGACCTGTTGAGTACGGGATAGATTTTTATGGAGATGTCTTATTTTCATCGAAGACTTTTGCTTATGCAGACCCAGAGGTTACTAATGCTTTTATAGAAGCAACAAAAAAAGGTTGGGAATATGCTTTTGCTCATGAAGATGAGATGATAGACTATATCTATACTTTGCCTGGGGAGAAAGGATATTCAAGAAAGGAGTTTCTTAAAGATGAAGCCAAAGAACTTCGAAAGCTCATTATGCCAGATATAGTTGAAATTGGGCATATGAATATAGGTAGATGGCAATATATGCTAGATATTTATCAAGAAGCAGGCATAACTAAGAAAAATATTTCTTTAAAAGGATTTTTATACGAGTCGGAAAAGTCAGAATTTATTGAATGGTTAAATCCAATATTGTACGCTGCAATTGCCATTATTTTATTGATTACTATAATTTCTATAATTAATTGGCAGCTTCGAAAACAAGTTAAAATTAGAACTTCTGAACTACTAAAGGAAATTGAAAGCAGAAAGCATGCAGAAGAGCTATCTAATCAGAGTAT
>JBKJLB010000273.1:0-2687 GCA_046597075.1 Pelobium sp. | reverse complement strand
GCTCGCCACCGGCACAAGTAATGTTTCTTGCTGCCTCTGCAACTGCAATTGCGCACCCTTTTTCTGGATCTGCATTTACGTATCTTGAATTACAATCTACCGTTAAAACGATGGCTTTATCGGTATTTTTTACAGAAACTACAGCAGCGTCACTTGGCTTATTTGTTACCATGTTGGCCGTCCCCACCATAGAGTCGTACTGATTGGTAACCCATCTTTTCGAGGCAATATTTGGATGTGAAGTTAAATGAGCTGCTACAGCTTTTAGATCTGTAGGCTCTTGAACATCTTCTATTTTAAATTTTTGAAATTCTTTATAATAAGCTGGCTCTGTGTATTCTCTTTTGTAAACTGGTGCTCCACCGCCTAAAACTAAATCATCAGCAGGTACATCAGCAACTAATTCGCCATTCATAAAATATTCTAAGCGTTGTGTATCGGTTACTTCGCCTATGATAGCGCAATTTAAGTCCCATTTATCAAAAACTGCTTCTACCTCTGCTTCTCTGCCTTTTTCCACCACAATTAGCATACGTTCTTGAGATTCTGATAATAAAATCTCGAACGGAAGCATGTTTTTTTGACGAGTTGGAACTTTATCTAAATAGATACGCATGCCATGTTCGCCTTTGGCAGACATTTCTGAATTTGAACAAATAATTCCAGCTGCGCCCATATCTTGCATTCCTATTACAGCACCCGTTGCAATTACTTCTAAAGAAGCTTCTAATAATAATTTCTCTTGAAAAGGATCACCAACCTGAACTGCGGGTAAATCATTCACAGAATCTGCAGATATATCTTTTGACGCAAAAGAAGCGCCATTAATTCCGTCTTTACCAGTTGCTGAGCCTACAATATAAACTGGATTTCCAACTCCGTATGAAGTTGCAGATGCTGTTTCCCCTACTTTAACAATCCCAGCAGACATGGCATTTACCAATGGATTTACGTGGTAACATTCGTCGAAGAAAACTTCTCCACCCACGGTTGGAATTCCGAAAGCATTTCCGTAATCGCCAATACCTTTTACTACTCCTTTCATCAACCATTGTGTTTTTGGATGATGAGGATCTCCAAATCTCAAAGAATTTAATTGTGCAATTGGACGAGCACCCATCGTAAAAATATCTCTATTAATACCCCCAACTCCTGTTGCTGCGCCTTGGTAAGGCTCTAATGCCGATGGATGATTGTGCGATTCTATTTTAAAAACACAAGCTATTCCGTCTCCCAAATCAACCATTCCTGCGTTCTCCTCACCAGCTTTTGCTAGCATTCGTGGCCCATCTTTAGGTAAGGTTTTTAACCAAGTAATGGAATTTTTATACGAACAATGTTCACTCCACATCACCGAAAAGATAGAAAGCTCAGTAAAATTTGGGGTTCTACCCAAAATTTCTACAATTCTATCAAATTCTTCTGGGCGAAGACCTAATTCTTTTGCTGTATCGAGTGTGGTGAGTTGTGAATTTTCCAATTTTATCTTATCTAAAATGTTGCCGCAAAGGTAAAAAATAAGCTTAATTTATCGGAGTCGAATCCAAATTAAATTCCTTTATTTTCCCAATAAACATTGATTTAACTAATGAATATAAAAAGTAAAAGGTCAGACTGGTATCAATCTGACCTTTTATAATATTAGTTAACTACCTATTTAAAAAGCATATACAAACGCTAAAGAAAATTGAGAAGCTGATTTAGTGACTGCTCCATTTTTATCTACGAAACCAAAAGCATTAGTTTTTGAATTATCAATTCTAAATTCGGGTATAAAGGTTAAACCTCCACTTTTTAAGTTTGCAGTAAAAGTTAAAGCAGTTACGGAGTCATCTCCTGAATTCTTTTTGAATTTAAAACTTTCACCTCTTAATCCTAAAGCAAAGTTATCTGTTACTGCGACTGAGGGATAAAGAGCAATACCTGAATATCCTACGTCTGTTCCGTTTGAAAAATCAGCAGCATTTAAACCTAACTTGAATTTCTCGGTTATTTGATAAGCAGTAGTTAAATCGAATATGGTACCTGATTCAGAACCTGATGCAAAATTCACATAAGCAGTCCAGCCTTCCACCGGAGTCACAGATAACTGCGCTCCAATAGTATTTAAACCATATGAAGGATCAGCTGAGTATGAATTCCAAGTATCTTGAAATAAACCAGCCATCAATCCAATCTTATCAGAAACAGCCAAATTAGCTTTAATTCCAGCATTTTGGAATGGACCATTAGTAAATAAGTAAGAAGTTGAATAGTTGAAATTCCCTACTGGCGAAATTACTTCATATCCAATAAAAGTACCCATATAACCAGCCGTCATGCTAAATTTATCGTTAAATGCATAAGTAGCATATAAATTTTGGATGTTAAATGACGAACCTGCTGGATCTGAATCAGGAATTGACTGACCTTGCCCTCTTGGACCAAAAGAAACTTCACCAACAAAAGATGTTTTTCCTGTTGACTTTTTTAAGGCAATATCAATCATACCTAAAGAAGCTGAGTTTTGGTCTGATGCAAAACTTGTTTTTATATTTCCAGTTTTAGCGAAATCATATTTCCAATAAGCATCGACAGACCCTGAGATTTCTAAAGGAGTGGACGTAGAGTCGGTTTGAGCTTGGGCAGTGCATGCAATTGCAATTGCCGAAGCAATAGTTAATAATTGTTTTTTCATTTTGTTACTT
>JBKJLB010000235.1:0-2866 GCA_046597075.1 Pelobium sp. | reverse complement strand
AATTGAGTAACATAACCAAACATTTCTGAAAGTGGTACCAAAGCTTTGATTACTTGAGCACCTGCTCTTGTATCCATACCTTGTAACTGACCTCTTCTTCTGTTCAAATCACCCATTACATCACCCATGTTTTCTTCAGGAGTTAAAACTTCAATCTTCATGATTGGCTCCATTAACACTGGCTTACATTTTGGCAATGCCTCTCTAAAAGCCATTCTTGCAGCTAATTCGAAAGATAAAGCATCTGAATCTACAGCGTGGAAAGATCCATCAATCAAACGAACCTTCATTCCAGTTACAGGGTAACCAGCTAAAACACCATTTGGCAATGAATTTTCAAAACCTTTTTGTACAGATGGAATAAATTCACGAGGAATAGAACCACCAGAGATTTCGTTAATAAATTCTAATCCCAATTTACCTTCATCAGCAGGAGAAATAATAACTTGGATATCAGCAAATTTACCACGACCGCCTGATTGTTTTTTGTAAACTTCACGGTGTTGTGCTTCACCAGTAATTGCTTCTTTATAAGCAACTTGTGGCGCACCTTGGTTAACTTCTACTTTAAATTCACGCTTTAAACGATCCATTAAAATATCTAAGTGAAGTTCGCCCATACCTTGAATAATGGTTTGACCAGAGTCCTCATCAGTATGTACACGGAAGGTTGGATCTTCTTCAGCTAATTTATTTAATGCCATACCCAATTTATCAACATCTGCTTGAGTTTTAGGCTCAATAGCTAAACCGATAACTGGATCAGGAAAATTCATAGATTCCAAAATAATTGGATTCTTTTCTTCGCAAAGCGTATCTCCAGTTTTAATATCCTTAAATCCAACTACAGCAGCAATATCACCAGCACCTACATTAGGAATTGGGTTTTGCTTATTCGCATGCATTTGGAAAATTCTAGAAATACGTTCTTTATTTCCTGAACGTACGTTATATATGTATGATCCTGCTTCTAAGTTTCCAGAGTAAACTCTAATGAAACATAAACGACCTACGAAAGGATCGGTTGCAATTTTAAATGCTAATGCTGCAAAAGGACCTTTCTCATCTGGCTTACGTAATAATTCTGCACCAGTATCAGGATGAGTACCTTTAATAGCTTCTTGATCCATTGGAGAAGGCAATAATTCCATCACATAATCCAACATAGTTTGTACACCTTTATTTTTGAAAGATGAACCGCATACCATTGGAACAATAGAAGCATCAATGACTGCTTTACGTAAAGCATCTAAAATTTCGCGTTCTGTAATGGTTTCCGGAGCGTCGAAGAATTTCTCCATCAAAGATTCATCATAATCAGCAACTGATTCTAATAATTTCTCTCTCCACTCTGTTGCTTCTTCAATTAAATCTTCAGGAATTGGAATTTCTGTAAAAGTCATTCCTTTATCTTCCTCATTCCAGATAATACCTCTCCAGTTGATTAAATCAACAACTCCTTTAAAACCATCTTCTGATCCGATAGGGATTTGCAAAGGAACAGCATTAGAACCTAACATATCCTTCACCTGCTTAACAACTTTTAAGAAGTCAGCACCTGCTCTATCCATTTTGTTTACAAAACCGATACGAGATACATTATAGTTATTTGCTAAACGCCAATTAGTTTCTGATTGTGGCTCAACACCATCAACCGCAGAGAATAAGAATACCAATCCGTCTAGTACACGTAATGATCTGTTTACCTCAACGGTAAAATCTACGTGTCCTGGTGTATCAATAATATTGATATGGTAATCTTGGTTTCTGTATTTCCAGGTTACCGTTGTAGCCGCAGAAGTAATGGTAATACCACGTTCTTGCTCTTGTGCCATCCAGTCCATTGTTGCAGCACCATCATGTACTTCCACAATTTTATGGCTCACACCAGCATAATAAAGAATACGCTCTGTTGTTGTTGTTTTACCAGCATCAATATGAGCAGCAATTCCGATGTTTCTTGTAAATCTTAAATCTCTTGACATTATAAATGATTTATTGGGATTTTAAATGATTACACCGATTAATAGTTTGAAGCTAAAAATCGGTGTAAACAAATTAATCTATTTAATATGTTATCTTAGAATCTAAAGTGAGAGAATGCTTTGTTAGCTTCTGCCATTTTATGGGTATCTTCCTTCTTTTTAACTGCAGCACCTTCACCTTTAGCTGCAGAGATAATTTCTCCAGCTAATTTCTCGGTCATAGTTTTTTCACCACGTTTTCTGCTAAAGTTAATCAACCATTTCATACCTAAAGCGATTTTACGCTCTGGTCTTACTTCTGTTGGTACTTGGAAGTTAGCACCACCCACACGTCTTGATTTTACTTCAACAGCTGGGCTAATGTTCACTAACGCTTTTTTCCATTGTTCTAACCCATTTTCACTGGTTTTAGTTTCTACAATTTCAATAGCGCTATAAAATATATCGTATGCAATGGATTTTTTTCCATCATACATCATGTTATTTACAAATCTGGTAACCATCACGTCGTTAAACTTTGGGTCAGGCAGAATGATTCTCTTTTTTGGTTTCGATTTTCTCATTTTCTTGTCCTCCGTTTAATTATTTCTTTTTACCACCTTTTGCTGGTGCAGCTGCAACTTGTCCTGGTTTAGGTTTTTTAGTACCGTATTTAGAACGACGTTGATTTCTTCCTGCAACTCCTGCTGTATCTAAAGCACCACGTACGATGTGATAACGTACACCTGGTAAATCTTTTACTCTTCCACCACGTACCAAAACAATAGAGTGTTCTTGTAAGTTGTGACCTTCACCCGGAATGTATGCATTCACCTCTTTTCCATTGGTTAAACGTACACGAACACTCTATTGTTTTGGTACGTGGTGGAAGAGTAAAAGAT
>JBKJLB010000383.1:0-2687 GCA_046597075.1 Pelobium sp. | reverse complement strand
ACATATTGGTTTTTACCCAAGTTTTAATAGCCTGATCTATCAATAAAATTACTAGAATGGCGATGATTGGTTTATTATAACCCTTCATTAATATTGTTTTAGTTTAGCTTCCATGCTTAAAGTTGCATGAGGCACTGCTTTTAAACGTTCTTTCTGAATTAATTTTCCAGTTTCACGACAAATTCCGTAAGTCTTGTTTTCAATTCTTACTAAAGCAGCCTCTAAGTTTTCGATAAACTTTTTCTGACGAGCAGCTAATTGATTTAATTGCTCTTTTTCTAAAGTTGCCGAACCATCTTCTAAGGTCTTATAAGTCCCAGCTGTATCATCAGTTCCGTTTTTATTTGGAGAGCTCAACGAATTGGTTAATGCCAATAATTCTTCTTTTGCACTGTTTAATTTACCAGTGATTAATTCTTTAAACTCTTGTAATTCTGAGTCAGAATAGCGTGTTTTTTCTGTTTTACTTTCCATCTTTAATCCTTCTTTATAGAGACCATTAATTCTATTTCTTCAATTTGTATTTTGTCTTCAGTAGATAATGTAGCGCTTAATTCCAAGGAGTTAGCCAGTATTTCGGCGCAAATATATAATAAATTATTTTCGACCGCTTTTGCTATCAAAGAATTATCTTCTAGTGTTACTTTTATTTTATCTATAACTTCAAACCCTAAATCTTTTCTTAAGTTTTGAATACGGTTAATAATTTCTCTGGCAATTCCTTCTTCTTTTAATTCTTGATTGATATTAATATCTAAAGCAACAGTTAACTTACCTAAATTAGCCACCTGCCACCCTGGAACATCTTCAGCACTGATTTCTACGTCCTCTGGTAAAATTTCGTAGGTAGCAGTTCCAGTTCTAATTTCGGCAAATCCTTTTTGTTCAAACCCGGCAATGTCCTCGTCATTAAAATTGGTGATCACTGCAGCCACTTCCTTCATGTCTTTCCCTAATTTTTTCCCTAAGGTTTTGAAATTAGGTTTGATTTTTTTCTTTATAAAACCAGCAGTATCGGTAATGTATTCAACATCCTTAATATTCGTTTCTGATAATATCAATTCCTTAACCTTTTCTACTTTCTCTTTAAAATCTTTATCTATAACGGGCAATAAAATCTTGCTCAAAGGTTGGCGAACATTGATTCCTACCTTCTTACGCAAAGAGAGTACCAATGATGAAATATCTTGCGCCATTTGCATTCTTTCTTCCAAATTTTTATTTACTAAATCTTGGTGATAAGCTGGAAAGTCTGCTAAATGAACCGATTCGTAATTTTCTTTTTTGGTGATTGAGTTTAAATCATTGAATAACCGATCTGAAAAGAAAGGCGCCACAGGTGACATTAGTTTGCTGATGGTAATTAAGCAAGTATATAAAGTTTGGTAAGCAGATATTTTATCTTCTGAATAGTCTCCTTTCCAGAAACGACGTCTGCTTAAACGTACAAACCAATTGCTTAAGTGCTCATCAACAAAATTTTGTATAGCTCTTGTAGCTTTAGTGGGTTCAAAATCATTATAAAATTCATCAACTTCTTTTGATAAAGTATTTAATAAGGAGATGATCCATTGATCAATTTCTGGCCTTGCCGATAATTCCATTTCTGGTTCGGCATAAGTGAATTTATCGATATTAGCATACAATGCAAAGAAAGCGTAAGTATTATAAAGTGTCCCAAAAAACTTACGACGAACTTCATCTAATCCTTCTAAATTAAATTTTAAATTGTCCCAAGGTGATGCATTTGAAATCATGTACCATCGAGTTGCATCGGCACCATATTGTTCAATAGTTGTAAAAGGGTCTACGGCATTGCCTAAACGTTTAGACATTTTATTGCCGTTTTTATCCAATACCAAGCCGTTAGAAATCACATTTTTAAAGGCAACTCCTTGATTGTTATTTTTTTGATTAACCGCTTTTATATCATCACTAGCTTCGCTCAACATGGTAGCAATTGCATGTAATGTAAAAAACCAACCTCGAGTTTGGTCTACACCTTCGGCAATAAAATCTGCAGGATAAGCATTTTCAAAAGCTTCTTTATTTTCAAATGGATAATGCCATTGTGCATAAGGCATAGCACCACTATCAAACCAAACATCAATAAGGTCTAGTTCACGAAACATTCTTTTACCGTCGGAAGATGCCAAAATTACATCATCAACAAATGGGCGGTGCATATCTATTAATCTAAAACCAGAAGGCATAAAACCTAAAGCAGCTGCTTTATCTATTTCTAAATTAAGCTCTTCAATAGCCCCGATACATTTTTCTTCAGAGCCATCTTCGGTTCTCCAAATAGGTAAAGGTGTACCCCAATATCTTGACCGAGATAGATTCCAATCCACTAAATTTTCTAACCAATTACCAAAACGACCGGTCCCGGTACTTTCTGGTTTCCAATTGATGGATTTATTAAGCGCAACTAATTTCTCTTTAACCGCAGTAGTTTTGATAAACCAACTATCTAACGGATAGTATAAAATCGGTTTATCAGTTCGCCAACAATGTGGGTAGCTGTGCTCGTATTTTTTAACATCGAAAGCCTTATTGTCTTCTTTAAGTTTGATAGCAATGAGTACATCAGTAGCTCTAAATTCTTTATCAGCTCTTTCTTCGTCGCTGTAATATTCTTCTTTAACGTATTTGCCGGCATAATCTGTCACCTCTTTTACAAACTT
>JBKJLB010000369.1:0-3194 GCA_046597075.1 Pelobium sp. | reverse complement strand
GTTCCTGCTGCTCCTGTATTTCCTATCGGACCTTGTGGACCTGTTAATCCTGTATCTCCTTTTATTCCCTGTAGACCTGTTAAACCTTGTGGACCTATCGCACCAGTTAAACCAGTTGCCCCTTGTGGACCAACCGCTCCTGTTGTTCCACCAGATTTCGTGTTAGAACTGCCACTAGATTTTGCGTATAAAGCAAACGGCACAGCTATTAACTCTGAGCTTCCAAATGGTTGGAAGTTTTTACCACCTGTTAAATCCAATTCAACCTTTAAATAATAATTAGATACTGAAAAATCTATATCGCTTAATTTAATTGAAGATACTGGAACGCCTCTTCCAATAATATGGGTGAATAAACCAAACTGATTAGTATTGAGTTTTTGAATCTCAGAATATACGTTGACTCCATTTGATGAACCACTTAAAAGTGTAAATCGAGCGTTGATGATTTGGCTTGATAGTTCTTTGCCATCTGTTTTTCTAGCAACAGCTTGATATTGAAATCCATCAAATCCGTTTTGTGCGAATAAAGTATTGATTGTGAGAATTAATAAAGACGCAAATAAGAGTAGAGTTCTTTTCATTATATTAAAATTATTTAATCGAAATAGTCAATCTTTAAGCCATATTCTTAAGCTCACGAAGCTTAGTAGTTATTTATTCATAATAAATTCATTATCTGAGGAACAATTTTTTTAATATCTGGTTAAATAGGTGTTTAAATAATGTTTATTTAATAACATAAACGTTAAATAATTTTTACATTTTGACAACTTATTTAATAGATGCTTTAAATAAATAAATTACTATTTCCCATTGTGAGAATTTCAGTTCCCATAGTTTTCAATAATTGAGGATTTATTTGCCAAATGATGGTTTATATTAAGTGTAAGGAAAACTTTAGAAGAATGAATAATAAAACCTTTTACAATCAATTCACCTAAACAACTAAAATGAGTTGTTTTTGAAAAAATTAATCTTGAATTAGAAATCTTAAATCTCAATTATATATTTTTTCCCCCAACAGATTTAAAAACCTAATTTTTAGATTGTACAAAAGGAAATGTTAAATTTGAAACATGACAAAAGTTGCTGAACAGTTTGTGGAAGTTTCTGCTCAAAAATCCTTTGATATTTCACATAGAGGAATTATCAACTATAATATTGGAAAATATGATACCGCTGTTGAAAAAGGACTTTCTAGATTGGTAAATTTAGATTTTGCAAAAAAGAAAAGTCATAGCATCAAATGGAAAGTAATGGAGAATTTAGATAAACTTTTACCAGAGTTTGAATCTAATTTTCAGAGAAGGGGAGGCAAAGTAATTTGGGCTAATACCATAGAAGAGGCTCAAAAAGAAATATTACAGATAATCCAAAAAGCAAATGCTAAAACGGTCATCAAATCAAAATCTATGGTTACTGAGGAAATTCATATCAATGAATTTCTAGAAAGTCATGGAATAGAATCTTTAGAATCAGATTTAGGAGAATATATTGTTCAATTACTTGGGCAAAAACCATATCACATTGTAACTCCTGCAATGCACCTAAGTAAAGAGAATATCGCTGAGCTTTTTCATGAAAGATTTGGAACACCGATAGATGCAACACCTCAACAATTAACATTAAAAGCAAGGGAATTATTAAGAGAAAAATATTTAACTGCAGATATTGGCATATCAGGAGCTAATTTTTTAATTGCTGATAGTGGAAGTATTGCCATAACCGAAAACGAAGGGAATGCCAGGTTAACTACTACCTTCCCTAAAATACATATTGCAGTTGTTGGAATGGAGAAAATGATCCCTTCAATTACTGATTTGGACCTTTTTTGGCCCATGCTTTCCACACATGGAACAGGACAAAATTTAACAGTTTATAACACGATTTTAAACGGCCCAAGACAGAAAGGTGAAACTGATGGCCCTGAAGAAATGTACGTTATTCTATTAGATAATGGTCGGACAGAATTATTAGCGAAAAAAGAACAAAGACAAGGTTTATATTGCATACGTTGTGGTGCTTGCTTAAATGGTTGCCCTATTTATAAAAATATTGGCGGCCACACATATGACACTACCTACAGCGGACCAATTGGCTCTATTATTACCCCACACCTAAAAGGAATGGAGGCATTCAAACATTTAAGTTATGCATCTAGCCTTTGTGGTAAATGCTCTGAGGTTTGCCCAGTTAAGATTGATATTCACAAAATGTTGTTGTTGAATAGAAAAAATGCTGTTGAACAAGGATTTACAACCAAAATGGAAAGCTGGGGATGGTTTTTTTGGAAAAAAGGAATGTTAAAAAGAAGTTTGATGGACCGATTTGGAGGGAAGTTTAAAAATGGTATTCTTAAAAGATTTTTTAGTAAAACATGGGGAAATCAGCGGGTTTTACCCGAAGTAACGCCAAAGTCTTTTAGCAAAGAGTGGAAAGAAAATCACCCTAATTAATTTGCGTTAGGGATTGAAGCGGATACCAGCCTAGCGCCTAATGCCTGTGAAGTATGAGCAAAAAGCCCGCCCGAACGCCCAAATAGTAAAATATTAACATTGGATCCAAAAGTTAAAATACTTTGCAAATACATTCCAGAAAATGCGGCTCCTTTGATTGCCCGTTGGATTGATTTTTACAGGTGTGATTTTAAAATCTCGAAAACCAGAAATACAAAATTAGGCGATTATCGCTCTCCTTTTAAAGGCGAAGGACATAAAATTTCTGTAAATTATAACCTCAATCAGTTTTCGTTTTTGGTAACCACTGTTCATGAGTTCGCACATTTGGTGACCTTTAATGAATATAAAAACCGCGTTAAACCGCATGGGGCCGAGTGGAAAGATAATTTTAAAAGAATGATGGTGCCATTTTTTGAATTAGAGATTTTTCCAATGGATGTTAAAAAAGCTATTGTCGCATATCTGCACAACCCAGCGGCTTCTAGCTGTTCTGATTTAAACTTATATAAAACTTTAAAAATTTATGACCAGCCAGATCCTTCGATGGTTACTGTAGAAAAAATCCCAACAAATAGCGTTTTTATGATGAAAAACGGCAGAACTTTTAAAAAGCTAGAAAAGATTAGAAAACGTTACCGATGTGTTGAAATTAAAACAGGACTCATCTATCTTTTTAGCCCTATTGCCGAAGTTCAATTATTAAACTCAGAAGCCTAAATCAGCACTTTTATA
>JBKJLB010000323.1:0-3288 GCA_046597075.1 Pelobium sp. | reverse complement strand
TAAATGGAGAATGTTTAAGTGCTTTTTCCACATCTACGTGTATCCATTGAAAATCTAAAGTGGCTTTAGCAAAATCGTTAATCATTTCTTGTGTGATGCTAATCCATTCTCCTGGTGGAAGCATTTTACCCTCGTTTGCACTAAATTCTTTTAAGTTTTCGAAAATTATCTTAGCCATATTTTCTATTGATTACCTTGAAGTGCCTCCATCAATTGTTAAGCAAATGCCAGATACAAAACGAGACTCGTCTGACGCTAGATATAAATAACCATAAGCAATATCTATAGGTTGCGCCACCGTTTTTAAGGGAATAGCTGCTTTAATTGCCTCGAAATGTTCTGCTGGAATTTTATCCACCATATCCGTCATGGTAAAACCGGGAGCTATGGCATTGGCTGTAATTCCATATTTACCAAGTTCTACAGTCCAAGTTTTAGACATGGCAATAACGCCTGCTTTAGTAGCCGCGTAGTTTGTTTGACCAAAATTACCTCTTAACCCTACGTTAGATGCAGCGCTCACTATTCTGCCATATTTATTAGCTTTCATATAAGGAGCTACCGCTTGTGCACAAATAAAAACCCCTTTTAGGTTAACATCAATAACAGCGTCGAAATCATCCTCACTCATTTTTTCTAAGGTGCGGTCTCTAGTAATTCCTGCATTGTTAATGAGGATATCGATTTTACCGTATTTAGCATTCACCTGTTCGAAAAGTTTTTCTACCGCCGATTTATTGGTTACCGAAATGGCATGAAATTCTGCTTGACCGCCAGAGGCGACAATTTCACTGGCAACTTCCTGACCTTTGGACAATAAATCCATTATAATTACTGTAGCTCCCTCTTTGGCAAAGAGTTCTGAAATGGCTTTTCCAATTCCTTGTGAACCGCCTGTTACAATCGCTATTTTATCTTTTAATCTCATATCGTTTAATTTTTTATTGAGGTGAACTAATCAAATTTGTACAACTAATTTTCCTTTTACCTCTCGGTTCATCATTTCTTCTAAAGCCTCTTTTGTTTCTTCTAAAGGGACTATTTTATGGATATGTGGTTTTAAACTGCCTTCCGCATGCCATTGCATCAGCGTTATGGTATTGGCCATATTATCTTTAGGATATTTAGTTGCGAAACCGCCCCAGAAAACGCCAACTATTGAAGCGCCTTTTAATAAGGGAAGATTTAACGGAATTGTTGGAATGTTACCTGCCGCAAAACCTACCACCAAATACCTACCGTTCCATGCGATGCTTCTAAATGCCTGTTCAGAAAAATCACCTCCTACTGGGTCATAAATCACATCCACTCCTTTACCTTCTGTTAATTCTTTTAGAGTAGATTTTAAATCTTGTTTGGTATAATTAATCAGTTCATCTGCACCGTATTCTTTACAGAGTGCTAACTTTTCTTCTGTAGATGCTGCAGCAATAACCTTGGCTCCCATTAACTTCCCTAATTCTACAGCGGCTAAGCCAACACCACCAGATGCGCCCATCACCAAAAGGGTTTCCCCTTCCATTAATTTTGCTCTATCTTTTAATGCATGATAGGAAGTTCCATAGGCCATCATAAAAGA
The DNA here is from genome assembly GCA_046597075.1 of Pelobium sp. Classification (GTDB taxonomy): domain Bacteria; phylum Bacteroidota; class Bacteroidia; order Sphingobacteriales; family Sphingobacteriaceae; genus Pseudopedobacter. The sequence continues at coordinate 1,709 of JBKJLB010000323.1, read as the reverse complement.
GGCCGCTACGTTAAAGTCCATTTGAGGTGGTTTAGGAAAACAAGCGTTAATAGGTACGATTACCTCTTCTGCCAAACCTCCATGAGCTACAAAACCAAAAACAGCATCGCCCACTTTTAAATGAGTAACCCCTTCTCCCACTTCCTTTACGATACCTGCAACATCACTTCCTGGAGTAAATGGTAATTCTGGCTTAAATTGATATAGACCTTGAATGATTAAGGTATCTGGAAAATTTAAACCACAAGCCTTTACTTCTACTACTACTTGTTTAGGTCCAGCATGTAAAGAATCTATTTCTTCCAAAACTAAATTTGAAGGCGGACCGTAATTTTTACATCGTATTGCTCTCATTTACTATAGTTTAGTAGCACATATTTAACTCGATACTATAAGTGTTAATCTTCAATGACCTTCAGCACCAATTTACCTAGCTTGTCGCCAGAAAATAATCGATTATAGGTTTCTGGAAAATTCTCTATTCCTTCGTACACATCTTCACGGCTTTTCAATTTTCCTTCTGCCATCCATTTGCCCATTTGCTGGCCAGCTTCTCCGTATCTTTCTATCCAATCAAAAACAACCATACCTTGCATAGTTGCTCTATTAACTAATAAAGAAAGATAGTTGGACGGACCTTTAATATTTTCTTTGTTATTATACTGAGAAATAGCTCCGCAAATCACTACTCTTGCATTCATTCTTAATCTTGCCAAAGCGGCGTCTAAGATCTCGCCTCCAACATTATCAAAATAAACATCTAATCCTTTTGGGCATTCTTGCTTTAATCGTTCTTTTACATCTTCATTTCTATAATCTATGCAAGCATCAAAACCTAAATCCTCCACCACATATTTACATTTATCAGCGCCACCTGCTATACCTATAACTTTACATCCCTTTATCTTCGCAATTTGTCCCACAATACTTCCTACAGCTCCTGCGGCACCAGAAACCACAACAATATCACCTTCATTAATTTTTCCTACATCTAAAATTCCGAAATAAGCAGTCATTCCTGGCATTCCCAAGGTGCCAATATAGGTGGGTAGCGGCGCTAATTTTGGATCTACTTTATAATATCCTTTGCCATCGGTAGCAACATATTGTTGAACACCTCCATGACCTGAAATAAAATCTCCAACTTTAAATTTCGGATGATTTTTAGCTTTTATAACCTCTCCAACCGATCCTGCTCGCATCACCGCACCAATTTCTACTGGCGCTATATATGATTTTCCTTCGTTCATCCATCCTCGCATGGCGGGATCAAGAGAGATATAATGATTTTTTATCAAGATCTGCCCTTCTTCTAGTTCAGGAATAGGATTTGTTTCTAAAGACCAAGTAGCGGCATCAGCTGCTCCTATAGGTCTTTTTATAAATATCTGTTGTTTGTTCATCTTGTTCAATTTTTCTTTTTTTGATTTATAAGGATGTTCCTCCATCTAAGGTGATGGTTTGTCCGGTGATGAATTTAGAATTTTCAGAAGCTAGCCAGCAAATGGCTTCTGCAATTTCCTCTGCCTCGCCAAACCTACCCATGGGAATAAAACGTTTTAACTTATCGCCCATATCTGGACTTATAGAAAGTAATTGTTCTAACAATGCCGAATGCGTAAACCCTGGACATACTGCATTAATGCGGATGTTTTTCCTTCCATATTCTAAGGCTGCGGATTTGGTCATTCCCACCACAGCAAATTTAC
>JBKJLB010000276.1:0-5166 GCA_046597075.1 Pelobium sp. | reverse complement strand
AAATGATAATTTGGTTCATTAGCGATTCAATCACTAATGAACCAAATTTATTAAATCCCTTTCAACACTTTCTCCATCACTGCTAAACCTTCATCAATATGTTGTTTTTCAATGATTAGCGCTGGACGGAAACGGATGGTTTGATTGCCACAACCTAAGAACATCACACCATGTTCCATTCCTTTATTTACAAAACTATTTCTTAATTCTTTGGTAGGGAAGTCGAACGCTGTTAGTAATCCACGACCACGAACATTTGCAACTCGCTCGTCTTTTTCTGATATTTTTAAAAGTTGTTGTTGCAAATAAGCACCAACTTCTGCAGCGTTGTCACATAAATTATCTTCTTCCACAATTTCCATTATTTTAGAAGAGCGTACCATATCTACCAAGTTACCTCCCCAAGTAGAATTTATTCTAGAAGGAACTCTAAAAACATTGGTAGGAATTTCATCTAATTTAGGTCCTGCTAAAATACCACAAACCTGCATTTTTTTACCAAAAGCAATGATATCTGGACGAGCTTTTTCTCCGAAATGCTGGTGACACCAGAATTTACCAGTTAATCCTACTCCTGTTTGTACCTCATCGTAAATTAATAGTGCATCATTTTCATCACAAATTACCCTCAATTGCTCTAAAAACTCCTGACGAATGTGGTTATCACCACCTTCTGATTGTATAGGTTCGATGATGATACAACAGATTTCATCTTTATTTATCTCAAATGCATTTTTAATTTGTGCAATAGAGTGTGCTTCTCTCTTTAATAAATCCTCATAAGATGCATCTGAAAAAGGAAAATGCATTTTTGGGTTAGAAACTCTAGGCCAATCGAATTGCGCAAACCATTTAGTTTTATCTGGTAAAGTATTGGTTAAACTTAAGGTATATCCTGTTCTACCATGAAAAGCTTGATCAAAATGTAAAACCTTTTGCCCTCTTTCTTCACGATAGCCTTTTGCGAAATTCTTTTGAACTTTCCAGTCCATCGCTGCTTTCAAGGCATTTTCAATAGCCAAACCACCACCAGCAATAAAAAAAGCATGTGGTAGGTAATCTGGAATACCTACTCTTGAAAAAGTATCAACAAATTGAGCGTATTGTGTGGTGTAAATATCAGAATTAGAAGGGTTACCCATCGCAGCTAAAAATAGGTTCTTCTTAAACTCCTCGTCGTTCATCATTTTAGGATGATTATAGCCTATAGGAACTGAAGCGAAGCAAGTAAAAAAGTCTAACAAAGAGCGTTCATGTTTAGAATCGAAAATTCTAACACCATTACTTTTTTCCATGTCGAATGTCAAGTCATAGCCATCGGTTAATAAATGTTTACCTAAAGTTTCTTGAACGTTATTTGGGGACACTGATAGTTTATACATATGAAATCGGTTTGTACAAATTTAACCAAAAACGTACAATCAAGCAAATTTGGGCGCTTTTTGGACTAGTGAATGAAAAGTAGGTTTAAACAGTTTAAACCTATTTTTTGAACTGATATGATCCAAAATTTTTGAGATAGCAAATTTTATTTGGTAAGAATTTCTAAAAATTCTGCTTAAGATGCTAGAATTTATCTAACAATCCGAGTGTTCCAAAGATTCCTCCGGTATGAATCATCAGAATTTTAGCACCTTTTTCAAAGGTATTTTTTGATGCTAAATCTAGGATTGCAAATAGCGCTTTTCCAGTATAAACTGGGTCAATCAATACGCCAGTTTTCGACGTGAAATCTTTGATGAAGTTAATGAGCTGAGGTTGAGTTTTGGCATAGCCACCAAAATGATAATCTTGATGCAAATGAAATGGAATATTTTTGATAAGCAGTTTTTGAATATCCTCTTTTAAAAAAGCCCCACCTTTTAAAACCGGAATCATGTGAAATTGAGTTTTTAGATCTTGAAGATGAATTTGATTGATGATTCCTGCTGATGTTGCGCCAGTGCCTGCGGCACAAAATATATGATCATATTCTTGACTCAACTCTTTAATGATTTCTCTACAACCAAGCTCGGCTTCTGATCCAAAACCACCTTCATCAATAAAATAGGTTTGATCGTTATTAGCGAAATGTTGATCGTAAAGTTTCAATTTTTCTTTGTAGTCCTCACGACTCACGAAAATCAGTTCCATACCAAAAAGCTTACAGAAAGCTAAAGTTGGATTTTCAACCTCTTCTCCGCGTACAAAAGCCGTAGTTTTAAAGTTGAATTTTGCTCCAGCGGCGGCAGTGGCTAAAATATGATTAGAATAAGCGCCGCCAAAAGTAATTAGGTGAGTTTTTTGGTTTTCTTCTGCTTTAAGCAGATGAAATTTTAGTTTCCGCCATTTATTTCCAGATATAAAAGGATGAATGAGGTCATCTCTTTTTAGAAATAACTTGACATGATGAGCACTGATAGGCGAAAAATGGATTTCCTCTTCGGGACTGTGGAAGGTTAAATTGATCATCAAAGCAAAAATCCTAAAATAAGCTCACAAAAGAGAACCTATTTTAGGATTTAAATGAGCTGAGGAATATTTTATTTACCTATTCCAAAGCCAATTCCCGCAGTTGCGGCAGTATACTCTCCAACACTGTAAGCGCCATACAATCTAAAGAACAATAAATGAAGAGAGAAGCCTACACTTCCTCTTAAACCATTTGCATCTTTTTGGTTAATTTTTACAGGATCTGTTAAAGTAGTATAAACAGGTTTTGTTTGATCTGGTATTTGTGTTCCAGGAATTCTTTGAAAATCAGTTTGAACAATATATCTTCCTAACATTCCAATATCAGTTTTTGAAGTATTGTAACCAACAGAAACAAAAGGAGTAAAAACTGCTAATTTCTTTGATAAGATGGCATCAAAAGTATATCCGCTAAAGGTACCTTCTACTCTTTGGTTTAAGTTTTGACCGCTGTTGCTATCATCTACTTGGTCTGCTTGTTTAACTTGATATTTGTATTTTATCTGGTTGTAACCAAAGCCTACAGCAATATCAATTGGAATGATTTTAGCTGCTTTGCCAAAGAATAATTTTGTTACTTCATGTTTTACGCCAAAGCCCAAAACCTGTACAGTTCCAAAATCACTATTTTTTCCAATTTCAGGGCTGTATCTAATGGAAATGTCTGTGTTTTTAATTACACCTACTGTTAACTGTACTTGTGGCGAAGGAACAAATTTTATACCTGTTCCGTTGGGCATATTAAATCGACCAACTTCTTCGTTTTTATCTGAGAAAAGTACAAGCTCCGATCCAGTTCTATCATCTCCGAAAGCTGTGGGAGTTACAGCAGATCCATTTACTCTGGTTCTAGAGGATAAGCCGATAGTGTTGATGTCGAAGCTTTGATCAGATGTAGGAACAAATGCTGCTGAACCTTGAATACGAAGGTCAAACTTACCTAAGTTTTTGGCTTTTGCTGAGTTATACCAGCCACTATTCATCCCAAATCCAATTCCTTTAAATAATGGGCTTAAATAAGCCTGAGCCAATTTTTGCGCATCAGCTGGTCCTGATTTTATTAATTCTGATACTCCGTCTTGTGCAAAAACTGATGATAAAGAAAAGGTCAAACATAATGTTGATAAGGCGATTGCCTTAGAATAACTTAGATTTTTCATTTTAATGGAACTAGTAAATTATTCCCGAAAGTAAATTTTTCTAATCAGAAACGGAAAAAAGTTTAATACAATGATGATTTTTCTAGTAAAGTCTTTCATATTTTTTTATTTGATATTTAACAATACGGTCCAATCTTTTAAAACGATACTCTTAACATTAAAATTAAGACGGGGATTTCAATAAATAGTTTAATTGATTTGAGTTAAATATTTCATTAGGATAATCTCTACCTAATTCATCTTTTATCTTAACATAAATTGTAATTTTGCTTTCTTATGGATGAACTGGACGTTTTAGATCAGGAAGAAAGTGATCTTTATGAGCATTTTAAAATAATTGTCGATAAAGGGCAATCGCTTTTAAGAACCGACAAATTTTTGATGCATCGAATAGAAAATGCCTCGAGAAATAGAATCCAAAATGCCATAGATGCCGAAAATGTTTTGGTGAACGGGAAAGCTATAAAATCTAGCTACAAGGTAAAGCCAAAAGACGAAATAAGCATTGTTCTTCCGCACCCACCCAGAGATAATGAAGTTTACCCTGAAGACCTTCCAATTGATATAATTTATGAAGATGATGATGTCATTTTAGTAAATAAAGTTGCAGGAATGGTGGTTCATCCAGGTTATGGGAACTGGAACGGTACTTTGGTAAATGCACTAGTTTTTCATTTCAGTCAATTGCCTCAGTTGCCAGGGAATGACGGTAGACCAGGCTTAGTGCATCGTATTGATAAAGACACCTCGGGTTTATTACTCATCAGTAAAAACGAAAAAGCCATGACTTATTTGGCCAAGCAGTTTTATGATCACTCTATCACTCGTCAGTATTTTGCATTGGTTTGGGGAGACCTTGCAGAAGACGGTATTGTGAGCGGCTATATTGGTAGAAGTGCCAAAGACAGAAAAGTAATGGATGTTTACGATGAGGAAGAAAAAGGGAAATGGAGCGTCACCCATTATAAGGTTTTAGAACGCTTTAACTACGTCACTTTAATTCAATGCGAATTAGAAACAGGACGAACACATCAAATACGAGCGCACATGCAACATATTGGGCATCCATTATTTAATGATGCGCCTTACGGTGGAGCTCAAATTAGAAAAGGAACCATTTTTGCCAAATACAAGCAATTTGTAGAAAACTGTTTTGAAATTATCCCCAGACAAGCGCTACATGCCAAAACATTGGGATTTATGCATCCAACAACCAAGAAGCCTGTCCATTTTGAAACTGAGCTACCAGAGGATTTTACTCAGGCTTTAGAAAAATGGAGAAATTATATTCAAAGCGTTTAAAAGCAAAAATCAAATCATAGCTTTGTATTCTTATGACTAAAAAGTTTATCAATTTTAATGGGGAGATATTAGACGAGGAAGATAAAATTTTTACGATTGCAAACCGTGGATTCAAATATGGCGACGGAATTTTCGAGTCGATGAGAATGAGTAAAGGTAAATTGAATTTTGCCGATTTACATGCCGATAGACTTCAAAAAGGAATGAAAACCTTAAAGTAAGCATCCATTTGCGAATAGCCTTCTAACTTTAA
>JBKJLB010000226.1:0-4942 GCA_046597075.1 Pelobium sp. | reverse complement strand
TTTTCTAAATCCTCTTGTTCATCAGCCAGTAAATTGGCGCTTTCTAATTCATCAAATAAAAACTGAAAATAATCCTGATCGGCTTTAGACTTTTCACTTTCCTCTTTTAATTGCTTTAGCTTACGCTGATTTTTCTTAAGATTTTGGTAACCCGATTTATAATCTTTTAAAAGTTCATCATGTTGAGCCATTACATCAACTACCAGTAGTTGAAAATCAGAATTATTGATTTCTAAAGTAGCATGTTGCGAGTGAACATCAATCAATTGCTGCCCAAGGGCTTTTAAAATTTGTAGAGTTACAGGTGTATCGTTAATAAATGCTCGCGACTTACCATCTAGTGCAATTTCACGTCTTAAAACGGTTTCCTCATCATAATCTAAATCAAACTCTTCAAAGAAGCTTTTTAATAAATAAGATTTGATGTTAAAGAAACCTTCTACTATACATTTCTTTTGTTGGTTAAAAAAGTATTTCCCTTCTGCTCGTTGGCCAAGTATTAAACCTAATGCACCTAAAACAATAGATTTTCCCGCACCAGTTTCACCCGTAATTACGTTCAAATCTCGGTCAAAACTAATGTCTAGGTTATCAATTAAAGCGTAATTTTTAATCACCAATCGGCTCAGCATACAATATTATTTTCCTGATTTTAGTTCTTCGTATTTACTTGTATTAGCTGGGTCAACGTCAATCATTACGTTGTATATTTTAGTTCGCTCAATAGGGTCTGATTTACTAAAAATATCTACAATCTCATCAGCCTTTGCTGAAAAGAAAATCTGGTTAAGTACCGAACCTTGTTGCTGCTTATCCAATTCTTGTAATGCAGGTAAAGCAGTAGCAATGTTCTTCCTTCCTTTTTTTGCATCATCACTCATCACATCCAAACCTTGACGATGGTACGAATAAAGTAGCTGTCTTAATGGAGCGAAGCTCTTATTGTTCAAATTTTCTATCAACCAGTACCTATTTTTTAAGCCCTCAAAAGCTTTCCAACCAAGAAATGGTGCGTTTTGTGCATTATTTAAAACCGTTTGTGCTTTGTTATAATAAGAAGTGCCACCTTGACTGGCAAAGGTATCTCCGTCCATTCCTACAATTACATAAGCATAATAAGCTAATAAAGAGCTCAGGTTAGAAATGAAATTCTGTTCTGAAAAATCTAAAGGTTGTCCCTCTGAGTAAATAAAATCAAAGTTTTTATCGTTAATGCTTAAGATAGGCGTATTATAGGTGGTTCCATAAATTGGTCGGCTGCTGATGATTTGCGCTTCACCTTTAAAATTGCTAGAGCCATCCCATTCTTTTAAGGTAATTACAAAAGCACAATCTATTCTTTCTTGAGGTTGTAGGGTAACATCACTCCATTTCTTGTTGTTCAAGAAATTAGCCATTGCAGTTTCTAACACTTCTAAAGGTCTTTTATTGGTGTTTTGGATTTGAGGTGATAAAATTTGAACCCTCACATTTAAATCTTGTCCAAATCCGCTGTAAGCAGTAAAAAGAAATATGATTATCAATAATCTTTTCATAAAATGGATATAATTTTAGCACAAATATCTTTGGCTACCTCTGTTTTAGATTTTAAATCAAACGTGGTTGTTACCAGATTTTTATCAATGATGCTGATTTTATTGGTGTCTTTTTTAAAGCCAGCACCATCATCATTCATCGAATTTAACACAATAAAATCTAAATTCTTTTTCTGGAGCTTTTGTTTTGCAAATTCTTCTTCATTATTGGTTTCTAAGGCAAAACCAACGAGTATCTGATTCGGTTTTTTTTGTTGACCTAACTGAAATAGTACATCTTGTGTCTTCTTAAGTTCTATGCTAAAATCATCTGTATTTTTTTTGATTTTCTGAGTAGCAACTTCAGCAGGCGTATAATCTGCAACCGCTGCACTCATTACACAAATATCAGTTTTAGTAAAGCCGGCTAAACAAGCGGCTAACATTTCTGCCGCTGTAGTAATGTTTATTCGCGTAATACTTTTTTTATCCGTCACTAATGCTGTGGGGCCGCTAATTAAGGTGACATCAGCACCTAGGCTTGCCAATTCATCAGCGATAGCAAAACCCATTTTACCTGAAGAATGATTACCAATGAATCTTACTGGGTCTATTGCTTCGTGAGTTGGACCTGCGGTAACTAAAGCTTTTTTATTTTTTAATGGGAGTTTTTTTTTAAGATCATCGTTAAGATAATCTACAATTTCTTGAGGTTCGGCTAATCGGCCTTCACCAACTAAACCACTGGCTAATTCACCATGTCTAGGTTTGATGATTTGATTCCCAAACCCTGTTAGCTTGATAATATTTTGCTGGGTAGCCTCGTGTTTCCACATGTCTAAATCCATTGCAGGGGCAAGGTAAACCACACATTTAGCTGATAAATAAGTGGCGGACAGCAAATTATCACATAAACCTTGTGCAAATTTGGCAAGGGTATTTGCCGTTGCGGGGGCTATTAACATTAAATCGGCCCAAATACCTAATTCAACATGGTTATTCCATTCACCCGTTTCGGTTTTATAATATTCTGTTAAAACTGGATTTTTGGATAGGGTAGAGAGTGTAAGCGGAGTTATAAAAGAAATAGCATCTTTTGTCATTACCACTTTTACGTTTGCGCCAGCTTTTACTAAAAGCCTAACCAACTCTGCTGATTTATAGCTCGCTATACTGCCGCAAACGCCTAAAAGGATATTTTTATCTTTAAGCATATCACTCATGCTCAAATATAGAACAAATTATTTTTGTTCTTTAGACGGATTTCTATGGTAAACTTTACCATGCGTAAATTCGTCGATAGCAATTAATGAAGCTTTGGGCATTCTTTCGTAATGCTTAGAAATTTCAATTTGCTCTCTGTTTTCAAACACTTCTTCTAAGTTATCGTTAGAACTCGCAAACTCTGCTAATTTGCTGTGTAATTCTTCTTTCATATTAGCAGCAATTTGATTGGCTCTTTTGCTAATAATTACCAAAGACTCGTAAACATTTTGGGTTTCGATATCTAACTCTCTTAAATCTCTAGTTACTGTAGTGTTAGATACAGTAGGCTTTGCAATATTGTTGTTATTATTGTTCATCTTTTTTCTCGGTTTTAATACCTGAATATTGTGCTAGTATTTTCTTTGTTTCTTCGATACCGTCTAAAGCGTCTTGTTTAATTTTTGAAGCTTCATTAGCGTATTTACTTGTTGGATATTTCTCTAAAAACCTTTCATATTCTTGAATGGCTTCATTGTATCTGTCTTCTTGTTTAATTTCTAAACTGTTTTTAGCATAAAGATATTGAGCTTGAATAATTAAAAACTCCATCTCTTCTGCATATTTGGTATCCGGAAAATCTTTTTCAGAATTTCTGAATGCAATTACTGCAGCTTGATAATCTCCAATATCTAAAAATAGTTTTGCGTTAGCGTAAGATTTTTGTTCTAACTTATCTCTTAAGTCTTGTATCAACTTACTTGCTTCAGCGTCTCGTTCGCTATTTGGATACAGGTTAATAAATAATTGCAAAGATTCTATTGCCTTGTAAGTGTTATCCTGATCTAAAGAGAAATTAGGAGAATCTAAATAAAAGCAATAAGCTGCTAAAAATCTACATTCCTCTGCTTTCGCACTACTCGGATAAGTATCTGCAAAATTCTTAAATAAGTATCTAGCGGTTAAATAATCTTTTAGTTTGTAATTGGTATAAGCATAATAATAACTTAAATCTTCTGCCTCTGATCTTCCTCTGTAACGTTGGACTAAATCATCAAATAAAATTAAGGCTTTAGAGTAATCTTTATTGTTATAAAGTTTAATGGCTGCTTGGTACTTTTTAGCCACATCGGTACTCAATCTTAACTTCTCAAATTTGCTCTTACATCCAGTAAAAACAATGGTTATCAATAGAATAAAGCTCAGAATTGCTAAGCTCTTGTTTTTAAACATTGTGCAAAGATAGATTAATAAATAATACAAGTCAATTTTAAATATATATCGCAACAGCTAATCTATGTTATTTAATCAAAATCACTTATTAATTAACAAATTTTAACAACCATTTATTATAATATTTTTGAAAATAATTCCCAAAGTATCATCAGTTTAGCAAAATGTGGGGTAATAGAATAGTCGAAGCGGTATATTCTTTATATCTTGAATTTTATTAATTGCTATGAATACGTTAATTATCTATCAGGTTGATGCCTTTACAGATCATGTTTTTGGTGGAAACCCAGCTGCCGTTTGTATTTTAAATAATTGGCTGCCCAGTGTTATTATGCAGAATATTGCTGCAGAGAATAATGTTTCTGAAACCGCTTTTTTAGTGAAAGAATTAAATCAATATCATATCAGATGGTTTACGCCAACAGTAGAGGTTGATTTATGCGGCCATGCAACTTTAGCTTCGGCACAAGTACTTTTTCACTATGGTTTTGAAACGGGGCAAGAGATTACTTTTTTCTCTGAGCGAAGTGGCGAGCTAAAAGTGGCTAAAAATGAGGTTGGCTTATTGACATTAGATTTCCCTGTAGATCATCTGACCGAGGTTGAAAAAAATAAAGAATTGCTTTCTTGTTTTGATATTGAACCGATGCACATTTACAAAGGTAAAACCGATTATATGATGATATTTGATACAGAGCAAGATATCATCGATTTAAAACCAAATTTGACCCAAATTAAGCTAGTGGATTGTCGAGGAATAATCGTTACAGCCAAAGGTAATGTGGTTGATTTTGTTTCTCGGTTTTTTGGTCCGCAAAGCGGTGTAGATGAAGATCCTGTTACCGGATCAGCACATACTACTTTAACGCCTTATTGGGCTAAGGTTTTGGATAAGAAAATACTTTCTGCGCAACAATTATCACATCGTTTAGGTGTATTAAAGGTAGAAGATGCTGGGGAACGAGTGAAAATTAGTGGAACGGCTATCGTTT
>JBKJLB010000134.1:0-5877 GCA_046597075.1 Pelobium sp. | reverse complement strand
TTTATACTTTTTCTGATAGGCTTCATTATTCATAAATGCAAACTCTGCCCCACCATGCACAACAATCACAGGTATTCCAATTAAAAAAATAATACCTGTGATTGTTGTGCATGGTGGGGCAGAGTTTGCATTTATGAATAATGAAGCCTATCAGAAAAAGTATAAAATGGATAATCCCAACATCAAACTTATACATGATTTGGAATCTGTAGTGGGAGCGAAGGTGATTATTTGTGAGCAAGCCATGCTGATGAGGGGAATTAAGCCTGAGGAATTTTTACCCTCTGTTAAGCTTTCACTTACTGCACAAACGGTAATCACATCTTATCAACTAAAAGGTTATGTATTAATGAATGTAGACAAGTGATTTTAAAATTGTTTACAGCACAAAAAAGGTCGGTTTAGCTAAACCGACCTTTTTTTGTTGCACATAATTTTATTAAATTATTTCTGATTCTTTTGCGCTTCTTGCATTGGGTTACCACCGCTGCTTGCGCCTCTAATTGTATTTTGTTGTTTAAACAATTCAAATTTAGTTGGCTCATAGCTTCTTGGTATGCTGTTGTTACTTGCATCAATATCTGCTGTTTCTAAATAAGGATCTAACTTAACAGATGCCATTTGTTTTGCTTTTGCAAATACTTTGGTAACCTTGTTTTCGTCTTTTCTCCAAATGTAAGCAGGTAATCTTTCTACTTCCTTGGTTCCGTCTGTATAAGTCCATTCTATGATTATAGGCATTGGCAGACCACCTTTGTTAGAGAAATCTATCTGATAGAAATTGGTTTTACTATCATAAATTTTCTTTTCTTCTGCACTTAAACCTGCATAGTATTTATTGAACTCGGCTTTTGAAGCATTGCTTACTTCAAATCTATCCCATTTATTATAAAAATCTTGTAAACTTGGGTCAGCTTCAACAGCAAACTTAATTCCCTCTTTTTTATTACGTTCTCTGCTAATAATGTAGGCGTTATCATCATATGCTTTACGTTTGTAAGCATTTTCAATGGTTGGGTTTTTAGTATCCATTTGATAATATGTTACATTATCAATAGAAATATCTACTGCATCAGTTCCGTAAAACCAGCCTCTCCAAAACCAATCTAAATCCACAGCGGATGCGTCTTCCATTGTTCTAAAAAAATCTGCAGGAGTTGGATGTTTAAAAGCCCATCTTCTAGCGTATTCTTTAAAAGCATAGTCAAATAACTCACGACCCATAATGGTTTCGCGTAAGATGTTTAAGCCAGTTGCGGGTTTGCCATAAGCGTTTGGTCCAAAACCAATAATATTTTCAGAATTGGTCATAATTGGCTCTAACTGATCTTTCGGCAATTTCATGTAATCAGTGATTAAATGAGCTGGTCCGCGACGAGAAGGGTAATTATTATCAAACTCTTGCTCGGCTAAATACTGACAAAAAGTATTTAAACCTTCATCCATCCACGTCCATTGACGCTCATCAGAATTAATAATCATTGGGAAAAAGTTGTGTCCAACTTCATGAGTTATCACCCCAATCATTCCATATTTTGTAGCTTCAGAATAAGTTCCGTCTTTCTCTGTTCTTCCATAATTAAAGCAAATCATTGGATATTCCATACCGTTTGATGCCTCTACTGATATTGCAACTGGGTATGGATAAGTAATCGTATGTTTAGAATAAACTTTAAGTGTATTGGCAATTACTTTGGTAGAATATTTACGGTATAAGCCATAAGCCTCTGGTCCGTAGTATGACATCGCCATTGGAGAGTTACCTTCTACATTCACTTTCATGGCATCCCAAACTAAACGACGAGAACTCACAAAAGCAAAATCTCTCACGTTATTAGCTTCATAAACCCAAGTTTTTTTAGCGGTAGATTTAGATTTCATCGAATTTTTTGCCTCGTCTAAGGTCACTACTTCAATAGGTTCTGATGCAGATTGAGCTTGTTTCCAACGGTTAAGCTGAGCAGCAGTTAAAACAGATGAATAGTTTTGGCATTCGCCTGTTGCACCAATAATATGGTCCGCAGGAACAGTAATATTCACCTTATAATCACCAAAAGTTAGCGCAAATTCACCACGCCCTGTAAATTGCTTGTTTTGCCAGCCTTGAAAATCCGAATAAACCGCCATACGTGGAAACCATTGTGCAATGGTGTATAAGTAGTTGTCATCTTCAGCAAAATACTCATAACCACCACGTCCACCCACTGTATTACGATCTGTAATTTTATAATTCCAGTTTACATTAAAAACAAATTTTTCGCCAGGTGCTAATGTTTTAGGCAAATTAATACGCATCATGGTTTGGTTGATGGTGTATGGTAGAGCACTTCCACCAGCGTCTGTTACTTTTAAAATATTTACACCAAAATCATTTGTGCCACCAATAATGCCATTCAGCTGGCGAACACTCATTTTATCGCTCATTTTACTGCCATCAAAAACTTGATTGTCTGATGTAGCTTTGTGTTCGTTTTCATCTAATTGTAACCATAAATAAGTTAATGGATCTGGCGAATTATTGGTGTAAGTAATAGTCTCTGAACCTGTTAAACGTTGTGTTTTATCATCAATTTCGGCGTTAATTACATAATCTGCCTTTTGTTGCCAGTAAGCTGGCCCTGGCGCACCAGATGCCGAGCGATACATATTTGGATCGCGAATGATGGTTTCTAGTTGTTCAAACTTGTTACCATGGTTAGAACCTGGATTGTTTTGCTGAAACTGCGCATATGCAGCACCGCATAATCCAAAAGTTAATAAAAAAGGAATTAATTTATATTTCATATTTATTAAGATTTAAGAATCAAGATTAAATAATCAAGACCTTTTATTGTATTATATTTTATGATTTTTAAGTTAATGTGGCGTGTCCCTCGTGAAAAACTCGGGTCGGGCTTTTTGCTTCAATCTTTTTTGCTATCCTTCGACTCCGCTCTGGATAACAAAAAAGGATTTTCACTTCAATCCCTCACGCAAATCTTACCAATTAAGTTTATTTTTTATTAAAACGGTAATGTTTCAATACCCATAATTAATCCAATCCCAAATATTGCTGAGGAAAGGAACAAATTCCACTCTCTTTTCTGTACTTTAAACAATTGAACCGAAATAATTGAAACCAACAAAACCGAAAATACAATAATTATTTGTCCAAATTCTAATCCTAGGTTAAATGCAAGTAGCTCTGCAACAACATTGTTGCTTTTGCCCATTAAACTCTTTAAATAATTAGAAAAACCCATACCATGTATCAAACCAAATAATAGCGCAAGAATGTAATTTGGATTAAACTTACTTTTAAAAGGTTTTTTTCTGGCGATGTGCATAAAGGCGGTAATTAATATGGTGATGGGTATCAAAAACTCAATCCATTTACTTGAAATCAAAATTTGATTAAAAACACTTAATGCTAAAGTGATGGAATGACCGATGGTAAAAGCGGTTACCAAAACCAATATTTTTTTCCAATCGGCAATTAAATAAACTCCGCATAAGGCAGCAACAAATAAGATATGGTCATATCCCTGCCAGTCTAAAATGTGTTGATAGCCCAATTCAAAATAAATAGAGAAATCTTGCATCAAATTATTTTATAGTTTTAACGTTTAATACGCAAATTATTAATTATGATAAATATTCTTCTTGTTTTCCTTAGCTTTTTTCATCCTTTCTATATTTCTGTTACAGAGATAAACCATAATGCTAAAAGTAAGACGATAGAGGTAAGTACTAAAATCTTCTTTGATGATTTAGAACGCGATATTGAAAACGAGAATAAAATAAGTTTCGATATTATTAAACCTCAAAATAAATCACAGGTTAATCTACTCATTTCAAAATATGTTAAAAAGCATCTCCAAATCAAAGTAGATGGAAAATTATTGAGTATGAACTATTTGGGGTACGAAATAAAAGAAGATGCTGCTTGGTGTTATTTCGAAATCCCGAAAATAAGCAAGGTGAAGCAAATTGAAATTAATGACGATATTTTATTTCAATTACATAAAGAACAAGTCAATATGTTAAATGTGGTCATAAATGGGCAAAGACAAAGCACCAAACTAGATGCACCAGATAGTAAGGTTGTTTTTAAGTTTTAGATAGTTGATAGAAGTTGATTTCCAATTTTCTTAAAGTAAAAAAGCCTCCAAGTGGAGGCTTTTTATTTCATGTTAATTAGATTATTTACTGATATTGAATATAAATAGGTTTAGGTTTTAACTTCAATAATTCATCTGGAGTCATCAGACGATTCGGAGCTTTCTTCAAATCATTTTTATAAAATAATTTAAATCCTACAAACTGTACTGGTTCTTTAAACAAATGATTTCTATAAGTTCCCATTTTTAATTCTGGCTCACCCCATCCATCCATATCCATTACAACTTGAACTTCTTTTCTTAACTTAATGTTTTGATAATTAGTTACCATTCCCTGAGTGAAGCGGTGTATTACAATTATTTTACAAGGTAGATTGTTCTCTTTAACTAATTTAGCTAAATATTCTGTTGCATAATTAATATCAGCTGCATCGTAAGTTCCAATTTTTTTTCCTGGTAATTTTCCGCTTGGTGCCATAGCAAATTCAGGGTCGATACCTAAATGCACATGAGGCATTTTTAAATACTTTTCTAAACGAGGTAGTTCTGCTTTTAAATTGCTTAAAGCAACTTGTACATCTAAAAAAACAATAGCATCATGCATTTTAGCAATAGTTAGCGCCGAGTCTATTTGCTTATCAGGCATTCTATTTATATATTTTCCGTCTTTACCAGGTGTACCACTTGCAACAGTAGCAATATAGTGTACAGCCGGAATTGCTTTAATTACTGAGTCAGCCTTGTTCCATTTGGCAACTTCTTTGTTCAACATACTCCACATTTCTTTTGGGGCATATTCACCTAAGGCACCCATTTTTTTAGAATATAGATTGCCATAAAAAGCAACAATTCTATTAAATGGTAAAATTGCACCATTAATTGGCACAACATCTCTTTTAACAGGCCATTTACCAGTGGTATCGCCATTAGCAAGGTATTTCTGTAATTGAAAATATTTAGTAGAATCAACAGGCTTAAAAAGATCTTCTTTAACTACTTCTTCTCCTTGTTGAGTTTTGGTAGAATCACTTGTCGAAGTATTGTCGGCGGTCTTGCTATCCGCTCCAGAACAGGCAGAAAAGATATAAGCTGCGCAAAGCAACTGTGGGATTAGAAAAAGTTTTTTTCTTAAGAGCATGTATTTAAATTTTGTGTGAAAATAGATTTAAGCTTTTGTGTTTTAATAAAAAGATTTCAACATCTAAACAGAGCTGAATTTTCCAAATACACCTAATGGTAAATTTACTCCACTACGGGCTTTTAAGTAGAGTTCTCCAATGTTTAAGTTTTTTGCTTTTGGATAAGCGCCCTTAATTAAATTCTCTACTATCACAGATGAAAAACCTAGTGAATAAGTGTTTAAGATTAAGAAATGCTCTTCGGAGTCTAATAATTGAACTACATCACGCATCATCTCTTTTATTAAATCTTCTAGTTTCCATTTCTCCCCTTTTGGCCCGTGACCATAAGCGGGAGGGTCTAATATAATGCCATTATAAGTTTTGCCTCTTTTTAGTTCGCGTTGTACAAACTTTAAAGCATCTTCTACCACCCAACGGATGTCTTTTAAATTAGATATTTCCTGATTTTCATTTGCCCAGCTTACCACCTGTTTAATAGAATCTACATGTGTGGTATCTGCCCCAGCAGCTTTAGCAATTAAAGATGCGCCACCAGTGTAGGCGAAAAGATTTAAAATTCTTGGGTTCGGGTTTTTAAAAGCTTTTGTTTTTTGAGATATAAAATCCCAATTAACAGCCTGCTCCGGAAAAATACC
>JBKJLB010000196.1:0-3417 GCA_046597075.1 Pelobium sp. | reverse complement strand
TTTTCTTAACTATAAAAAAAAATTTGTACAAAGTTTATTCATCTTGCTGCTTATTGCGTCGATTTCAATAGCGCAAGATCGTTCCATTTCGCGTACCGTAACAGCCAAAGAAGATGGTTTACCTCTACATAGGCGTTGGTTTAAAAATAGAAGGAACTAACATTGGTTCACAGACAGACCTATCCAGAAAGTTTGCGCTTGGAATATTAGGAGATGGTACAGTTGACCTATCTTCATTAAACTTTCATTGTTTTCTCATATAATTATCTTTTTAACCAAAACGTAATTATAATTATGAAAAGAATTTTACAAAGTTTCTTTCTATTCTTGTTTCTCGTAAGCGCACTCGCCGCTTCTGCGCAAGACAGAACCGTCTCTGGAATAGTGACCGCCAAAGATGACGGCTCTCCATTACCAGGAGTTAGTATTGAAGTAAAAGGTACTAGGATTGGTACTCAAACTTCTGTTGATGGTAGGTATTCTATCAAAGTACCAGCGGATGCAAGCCAATTAGTGTTTACTTATGTAGGCTTTACAAGTAAAACAGTTACAATTTCTGGAAATTCAATTAATGTTGCTTTAGAAGCTGATCAAAGGCAATTATCAGAAGTGGTTGTTACGGCAGGTGGTATTAAAAAGGATAAAAAAACCTTAGGATATTCTGTTGCAACTATTAATAGTGAAGAGTTAATTGCAGGAAGAACTTCTAATCCTGTAAATGCTTTAGCTGGAAAGGTTGCAGGTGTAAGAATTTCCTCATCTAATGGTATGGTGGGTTCTTCTTCAGGTATATTTATCAGGGGATTTACAACATTTACAGGGTCTAACCAACCCTTATTTGTGGTAGATGGTATTCCTATTGATAACGGAGGTGGCGTAAATGCGTTACAAACCGGAGTATCTAATTCTAATAGAGCAATTGATATTAATCAAGAGGATATTGAAAATATCTCTATACTAAAGGGACCTGCAGCAGCAGCTTTATACGGTTCAAGAGCAGCAAACGGTGCCGTTCTTATTACTACTAAAAAAGGAAAAACAGGAACAAAAAATAGCGTGGAATTCAATTCCTCTATCAACTTAGTTGATGTAAACAGACTACCAGATTATCAAAATCAATATGGACAAGGTACTTTAGGGGTTTTTAATCCGAATTCTATTTTATCTTGGGGCCCAGAAATTAAAGGGCAACCTGTAACAAATTTCTTAGGACAGCAGGAAAACCTAACGGCTTATGAAGATAACGTTTCTGGAATTTTTAAACAAGGTACAAACATCCAAAACAATCTTAGTTTCCAAGGAGGGACAGATAAATCTACCTACAGATTATCATTTGGAAACTTACAAGAAAAGGGATTTTTAGAAAACAATGAGCTTAAAAGAAACAACTTTACAATCAATGCAACATCTCAAGTTGCTAAGAAATTTTTGGTTGGCGTTTCGGCTCAGTACGTGTTATCTAATTCTTCTAGAACTCAAACAGGAAATCAATTATCAAATCCATTTTTTAGAGGTTACTTTTTGCCACGTTCTTTTAACTTAGATAATTATCCTATTCAAAATGCTGATGGCACACAAGTTTATTTTGATGTTACTGATAATCCATTGTGGACTATTAAAAACAACACTTATAACGATGTAATCAATAGAGTAATAGGAAATGCTAACTTTAAGTATGATGTACTTCCTTGGATGAGCATTAATTATAGATTAGGAGTAGATGCTTATTCGTTTAATTCAGTAGGTTACGACCAAATTGGCGCAAGGGGGCAAGGAAATACTGTTGCTGGTGGTACTGGAGGTATTTTAAACATCTCACAAAATAGTAGAGATATAAACTCTTATTTCCAAATTATTGGAAGTAGAAATATCACTAAAGATTTAAAATTTGATTTCAACATAGGTAATGAAATTGTAGAAAATAATTTTACAAATACATCAACCACAGGAAAGCAGTTAGCAATTAGAGATCTAAAAAATATTTCTAATGCCGCTGTTGTTACTGCTGGTAACGCAATAAGCCAAAACAGATTGGTTGGTTTATTTGGAGAATTAACTTTAGGATATAAAGGTTTTGCAAACATAAGTTTTACTGGTAGAAATGATTTCTCTTCTACATTTGGAGCGGCAAATAATTCATATTTTTATCCATCAATTGCAGGAAGTTTTATCTTTACTGAAGCATTTCCATCTTTAAAGAATAACATATTAAGCTTCTTAAAAATTTCTGGGAATTATGCGAAAGTTGGTAAAGAAGCGGGTGCCTATGCAACAAATACCTTCTTTAATCAGGCTGGTGCTGCTGATGGATTTGGCCCTTCAATTGTTTTTCCTTATAATAATTTAAATGGAAGGTCTTTGAGTAATTTACAAGCCGACCCTAATTTAAGACCAGAATTTACCACATCTAAAGAAATAGGAATAGAAGCAAGATTTCTAAAGGATAGGTTATCAATTGAAGCGAGTACCTATAATACGTTATCTACAGATTTAATTTTTCAGGTTCCAGTAGGACCTTCAACTGGCTTTACTTCTCAGAATAAAAATGCTGGATCTTTAAAACAGAAAGGTTTTGAACTTTTAGTTTCTGGAACACCATTGAAAACCAAAAATGGTTCGTGGTCTGTGTCTGTTAATTATACCAAAATTACGCCAACGGTAGAGGCCTTGGCCCCTGGAGTTCCATTTATTCAATTAGGTGGATTTACTTCACCAGGAGTAAGATTGTACGCTGGTCAGCCATATGGTATACTTTTCGGTTCTGTATTTAATAGAGCAAGCGACGGCAAATTATTGATAGGAGCAAATGGATTAGCTTCGCTTAGCCCAACTTTGGCCGCTATAGGAAATACCAATCCAGATTGGACTGCAGGTATTACCAATAACATTAGAGTAAAAAACTTTAACGTAAGCTTTTTATTAGATATTAGAAAAGGTGGTGATGTGTTTTCAAGAAATATTGGAGATTTATTTAGAACCGGAGTTACTAAAGAAACAGCAGAGTTCCCTAGATTTGATGCCAATGGTGCAGTAACAAAACCTTATGTGTATGACGGAACATTAGCCAATGGGCAGCCAAATACTACGGCAGTAACAGCTCAAGATTATTGGAATAATAAATATGCTTTTGGAACTGGAGAAACGTATGTCTTTGATGGTTCATGGTTTAGATTAAGAGAAGCTTCTATTTCTTACTCTATTCCTACTAAAATGCTTCAAAAAACACCGCTTGGCAAATTGGAAATAGGACTTAACGGAAGAAACCTATATTTATATGCTCCTAATTTTCCGCATTTAGATCCTGAAACAAATGCTTTAGGTGCAAGTAATTCACAAGGTTTTGGATCTAATGATTTGCCTCAGGCTAGAAATTTTGGATTCTTTTTAAGAGCTACACTATAAAATTAAAAACATGAA
>JBKJLB010000115.1:0-18623 GCA_046597075.1 Pelobium sp. | reverse complement strand
AAAATCTTTAATTCTTGTAAACGCATCCATAAAAGCCTCCTGCAATGCATCTTCGGCTTCATCTGTATGATTAAGGATGCGCATAGCCACATTGTACATGGCTTTTGAATACAACCTGTACAATTCCTGATGTGCTTTTCGCTCTCCTTTTTTACACTCAACAACTAGGTTGTAGTGTTTATCAATGTAAATAGCCTCCAAATTATTAAGCTTCTGTATCATAAGACATCAACCATTTTAAAACGTTGCATCTCTTTAATTTTTTTATTTCAATATCGAAAAAATCATTGATACCTTTAAAAATGATATTTATGAAAAGAATATTAATTGTTGTTGCTGTTTTGATGGCGTTTGGCTTTCAGTCAAATGCTCAAAGTATCACAAAAGTTTGGGTAGTTAGGCATGCCGAAAAGCTGACTGATGATCTCAAAAACTCAAATCCAGATTTGTCTGAAATAGGAATTATACGAGCCAATGATTTGAAGAATTACCTTTCAAAAAAGAAAATTGACTTTATTTATTCGACGCCATTTAAAAGAACAGAGGAAACCGCAGTTCCGTTGGCTAAACAAAAAAACATCAAAACACAAAGCTATAACCCTAAAGAGCAACAAACTTTAGTGTCGGAAATAAAAGCATTAAAGGGTAATCATGGGGTTTTAATTGTTGGGCATTCCAATACTGTTTTAGAAATTGTTAGGGGTTTTGGTGTATCTGTTAAACCAAAAGATTTGAGTGACGATGATTATGATTTTATATTTGAGATTACTATTAAAAACGGAAAAGCCAAGCTAAAAGTTAAGCATTTCGGCGAAATACATCATTCTACTGAATTATAATGAATTTTATTACACTTGATTCTGGTTATAAACCCGAAGTTCATAAGGCCGAAACTGACTATCTTTTCTTTGGAGGCACATCTTATTTGGGCTTAAACTATCATCCAGAGTATTTGAATATTTTTGTGACAGGTCTTAAAATTTGGGGGTTAAACAACGGCGCTTCAAGAAATAACAACATCCGTTTATCTGTTTATCAAGAAGCTGAAGAATTGCTAGCTAAAGATTACGAGTGCGAAGCGGTAGTTACGCTATCTAGTGGTTGGTTAGCAGCCGAACTAGCGGTAGAGGTATTGGGGAAAAATCATGAACTCATTTATATAAACGATGTTCATCCAGCTCTTTACAAAGATTCGCCCGGTGTACTTAATGTTCAAAATGCAGTTAATTATATCAATCTATCGCAGCAAACAAATTTTCTGCTAATTAGCAATTCTGTTAATAACATCATTCCAGAAGTTTTTGATTTTTCGGCTTTAAGCCAGATTTTACCTTCAAAAAGTATTACACTTTTAATAGATCATTCACATGGTTTTGGCTTGTTAGGTAAAGATTGGATAACAAGTTTTAAAAAGCTTCCAAACCATATAGATTGGCTTTTGTGTGGCTCTTTAGCAAAGGGTTTAAGTTTAGATGCTGGGATTATTTTAGGTTCAAATCATTATATCAACGAAATTAAAAAAAGTTCGACTTTTAACGGATCATCACCTTGTAGCCCTGCGGTTTTATATACTTATTTAAATAGTGAGAAAATTAGATTATCAGCTAAACTAAAGTTGAATGAAAATCTAAACTATTTAACATCAAAATTAAATAGCGATGATTTCTTTTGGATAGAAAATTTTCCTGTTATTCTGATTCAAAAAGAACATATTGCTGATGAGTTAAAAGACAATCAATTTCTTTTTACTTCTTTCCCTTATCCATATCCTAATAGCAAGTGCATAAATCGTCTAGTTATTTCAGCTGCACATCAACAAAAACATCTCGATAAACTTATATCAAAAATCTTAAAATAGTATCTGATTTTAATACCGACTAAAGTTTTTCAAATGGGATATCCATTAAAGGAAACTTGTCCCATCCTTTAAAATCATAATGCCACCATTCGTTTTTAATTACTTTAAAACCATGACTTTCCATGATATTAATCAATAAATCTCTGTTTTGCTTTTGTAGAGTAGAAACGCCTTCATAAGTTGGAGAAGCCGCGGCAGCAAAACTATCGTAAGGTGTTGGCATCTCTAATTCCATTCCTGTTTTTAAATCAATTAATGTTAAATCAACCGCACAACCTCTATTATGGCGAGAGCCTGTTTTAGGATTTGCAACAAATTCCTTTTTATCAATCGGTGTAACTTTCCAAAATTTAACGGTTACTGCATAAGGTCTATAAGCATCAAAAATCTTTAGCCCTAAGTCTTGCTTTTTTAATTCTGCTTGGATTTCCTTTAATGCACCAACCACAGGTTTGCGAGCAAAAGCCTTGGCTTTTTTATAAACAGCAACACCAGAAAAATTATTGGTTGTTGCATATCTTATGTCCAAGCTTATGGATGGAATTACTTTAATAATCTCTACCAATTGATGATCAGGGTTAGCCCTAATATCTTTATGATAATCTTTGATATTGGAAAAAACCTCTGGCATTTCTTGAGAAACGGCAGAGAATCTGAATAATATAAAAACAATAAAAACGATACTTTTAATCTTCATTTTACCAAATCTACAGGCTTTTTTCCAAGTTCAATCTCAATTTGTTTAACCGACACAGCAAATTTTGATGGCTTAATTTCTTCGCCTTTAAATTTTGCAAAAGCTCTGGTAAACTCGGCACCAAAAAATAGTATGGCTGCTGAATAATAAACCCAAACCGCAATTACAACAATGGTTCCGGCTGCCCCATAAATTGAGGCTACTGCTGTAAGAGAAATATAAAGCCCAATCAAATACTTACCTAATAAAAAAAGAAATGCTGTAAAAATAGCCCCCACAGTTACGTCTCGCCATGGAATTTCTGCATCTGGTAATACTTTATAAATTATTGCAAATAAGGCAATCAAAACTGCAAAGGTGATCATTAGATTAATGATATCAACAAAGACCAAAGTAAAATCTGGTAAGTAGGCACCTAACCTCTGACTAAAAACTAAAACAATACTATTAATCATTAAAGATACAATCAATAAAAAACCAAGCCCACCAACCATAGACAAAGAAAGGATTCTATCTAGAATAAACTTGACCCAACCCTTTTTTGGTACTGCTTTTACCCGCCATATTTGATTAATTGAGTCTTGTATTTCTACAAAAACACCCGTAGCGCCTATAAAAAGAGTGATAATGCCAGTAATAATTGCAATTGTGCTTTTACCAGAAAACGCTAATTTTTGAAGCGTATCTTGTACTTGTTTTGCCGCTTCAACACCAACAAAACCTTTAAGTTCTGAGAAAACCTCGCCCTGCAAAGCTTCTTTTCTATAAAATATGTCGGCTACAGACATTAGAATAATTAACATCGGCGCAAGCGAAAAAATGGTGTAATAAGCTAAAGAAGCACTTAATTTAAGTCCTCTATCATCTAAAAAACCATCAAAAGTATCTTTTAATATTTCAAAATAATTCTTAAAATGAACTAGTCTTAATCTTTTCATTTTAATGATTGCTAACTACCAACAAATTCAAATCTTTATGCGGCAAACCAAAACGATTAGCTAGATCTTTGTTGGTCATGGATCCCTGATGAATGTAGACTGCATTTCTAATGCCCGCTTTTTCCCAAATCAAATTCATAATTCCGCCCATATCGCCGATATCAATTAATATAGGAGTGAAGACATTAGTTAAAGCATAAGTTGCTGTTCTGCTAACTCTTGATGCAATATTTGGAACACAATAATGAATCACGTCATGCTTTCTAAAAACTGGGTTTTTATGGTTGGTTACTTCTGATGTTTCAAAACATCCGCCTTGATCAATACTCACATCAATAATAACAGAATTAGGCTTCATTTTCGAAACCGTCTCTTCTGAAACCACACACGGACTTCTACCATGATCGGCCCTTATTGCGCCAATTGCTACATCGCAAGTTCTAATGGCTTTTTCTAAAACTATAGGTTGCATTACTGAAGTAAAAATTCTGCTTCCAATGTTGTTTTGTAAACGTCTTAATCTGTAAAGAGAAGAGTCAAATACTTTAACTTCTGCGCCTAGCCCAATTGCTGTCCTAGCTGCATATTCGCCAACTGTACCAGCGCCTAAAATCACTATTTCAGTGGGCGGAACACCCGTTACGCCGCCAAGCATCAACCCTTTCCCATCAAAAACATTACTCACATATTCAGCTGCAATTAAAATTGAAGTAGCACCAACAATTTCACTCATAGCTCTTACCACGCTCAAAACATTTCCGTCGTCTCTCAAATATTCAAAAGCAAGTGCAGTGATTTTTTTTGCCATCAGCGCCTGAATATGCTCCTTTTTCATGGTAGACATTTGTAATGCTGAGAACAAAATTTGCCCGTTTTTCATCATCTCTATCTCCTCATTGGTAGGAGGAGCAATTTTAATAATGATATCTGCATGGTATACCTCTTTGGTATCATAAACAATTTGAGCACCTTGCTCGCTAAAGTTGATGTCACTAAAATTAGCTGCTAAACCCGCCCCAGATTCAATCACCACCCGATGCCCATTATTTACCAAAAGTGCTACTGAAAGGGGTGTTAAAGCAATTCTATTTTCTTGAAATGATATTTCCTTTGGAATGCCTATGTAAAGATTATTTTTTTTGGATTTTGTTTCCGCCAATGCTTCTTGTGGTTGCATCATTGCTTGTTGTGCTATTTCAGAGAAACCTCCCATCATTTTTGTACTCATAAAAATAACTTTGTCTTTACGGATTTAAACTTGATTAAATATAAGTTTTTAAGATTAATTTATCTGGAGATATTGATTATTCTTTCATTTTCTGAAAGAATAATGATCTCAATTTTTATAAAACTTTCTGGCAAAAGGTCGGGGATTTTCTCAGGCCATTCTACAAAGCAATAATTACCAGAATAAAAGTAATCCTCATAACCTAAATCTAAAGCCTCATTTTGATTTTTTAACCTGTAAAAATCAAAGTGGAAAATAGGTTCGTTATCTGTTTTATATTCGTTAACAATAGAAAAAGTTGGGCTAGATGTGTGATCTAATGTCCCTAAAGCCAAAGAAATTTGCTTAATTAATGTGGTTTTACCTGCACCCATCTCTCCGTAAAAAAGAAATATTTTTTCTTCCCTAGCGAAACTCAAAATCTGTTGGGCAACATCAGGCAAAGCCGAGCTATTTTCAACCTTAATTTGCATTCTAAATTACTTGTTCTTATAGGTTATAAACGGAATTACCATTTCTTCCAATGAAATACCACCGTGTTGGAAGGTCTCGTTAAAATAGTTTACAAACTGATTATAGTTATTTTGATAAACAAAATACGAATCTTCTTTTGCAAATATATAGCTAGAACTAACATGTAGTTTTGGCAGCATGGCGTCAGAGGGAATCTTCACCTGAAAAACTTCTTTCGGACTAAAATTTAAATTTTTTCCTTGTTTGTAACGAAGATTAGAATTGGTATTTCTGTCACCAATTACCTTACTTGGGTGTTTCACCCTGATGGTTCCATGGTCTGTGGTAATCATCAGTTTCACTCTTTTTTGAGAAAGTTTTTTGATCAATTCTAAAAGAGGCGAATGTTCAAACCAAGATAGCGTAAGCGAACGATAGGCTGCATCATCGTTTGCTAATTCACGGATCATTTGCATATCTGTACGAGCATGAGAAAGCATATCTACAAAATTATAAACAATAGCATTTAAGTCGTTACCCATCAAGTTATTTAAGGATTCATTTAAATCTTTTCCTTGATCATAATTTAAGATTTTATGGTATGAGGATTTAATATCTTTTCTTAAACTACGCTTAATTTGATCTTGCAAAAACTGCTCTTCAAATAAATTTTTTCCTCCTTCATCTTCATCATTTTGCCACATTTTTGGAAAACGTTGCTCCATTTCTGAAGGCATCAATCCCGAGAAAATTGCGTTTCTAGAGTATTGAGTTGCAGTTGGTAGAATACTGTAATAAGTGTCTTCTTCCTCTAACCTAAAGTATTCGGTAATTATCGGATTAATGATTTTCCACTGATCGTATCTTAAGTTGTCGATCAGAATAAAAAAAACAGGTACATTCTCTTGTAAGGAAGGAAAAACCTTCTTTTTAAATAATTGATGAGAAAGAATGGGTGCCTTGTCTTGGTCTTTTATCCAACTGATATAATTTTTCTCAATAAATTTTGAGAATTGAGCATTAGCCTCTGCCTTCTGCATGGTCAAAATCTCATGCATGCCCGCATCTTCCAACTTCTCTAACTCTAGCTCCCAAAAAACCAGCTTTTTATAAACATCAATCCATTCTTGATAACTCAGGTTTTCATTCAATGTCATCCCAAGATTTCTAAAATCTTGCTGATAAGCCATAGAAGTTTTTTCGCTTACTAATCGTTTATTGTCAATCAGTTTTTTAATAGTAAGTAAGATTTGCTTTGGATTTACAGGCTTAATCAGATAATCATCAATCTTGAAACCAATAGCGTCTTCCATCAAATACTCTTCTTCACTTTTGGTAATCATTACCACCGGAACATCTGGATTTATGGTTTTAATTTGACTTAAAGTCTCTAAACCAGTTAAACCAGGCATGTTTTCGTCCAAAAACACGAGATCAAAATCTTTTGTTTTAAATATATCTAAGGCATCGTTTCCATTGGTTGCAGTAGCTATTTGATAACCCTTATCGTTTAAAAAAAGAATGTGTGGTTTAAGCAGATCAATTTCATCATCGGCCCATAATATATTTACAGTTTGCATATAATTTGTATCTGTTAATGATTATATTGAGAATTTATCAATATTTGCTAATATTATATCAGTGGGCTAAAATTAACAAAATTTGTGCCTTATAATTTACATTACTTGAATAAGAACAAAATAATCAACGATCCTGTTTACGGTTTCATCAGTATCAAAACCCCTTTGATTTTTGATTTGATAGAGCATCCCTATTTCCAACGCCTAAGAAACATAAAACAGTTGGGTATGACGCATTTGGTTTATCCCGGAGCACTTCATACTCGTTTTCATCATGCCTTAGGCGCCATGCATTTAATGCAATTAGCTATAGAACATTTACAAAGCAAGGGACACCAGATCACAAAAGATGAAGAAGAGGCCGCTTGTGTAGCTATTTTACTACATGATATAGGGCATGGGCCATTCTCACATGCATTAGAGCATACCATTGTAGAAGGTGTCTCCCATGAAAAAATTAGCCGTTTATTCATGGATAGCCTAAACCAAGAGTTTGATGGGCAATTAGACTTAGCATTACAGATTTTCAATAATCAACATCCTAAAAAATTTCTTTATCAATTAATTTCTGGACAGTTAGACTTAGATCGTTTAGATTATTTGAATAGGGATAGCTTTTTTAGTGGCGTTACGGAGGGTATGGTAAGTTCTGATCGGATTATTAAATTAATTAATATAAAAAATGATGAACTGGTAGTAGAGGAAAAGGGTATTTACTCTATAGAGAAGTTTTTAATTGCTCGAAGACTGATGTATTGGCAAGTTTATCTGCATAAAACCGTTATTGCTGCAGAGCAAATGTTGGTAAAAATACTAATAAGGGCCAGAGAGTTAGCTTCAAATGGAGTAGAATTATTTGCAACTCCGGCTTTAAAACATTTTCTTTATAAAGATATCAACGAAACTGCTTTTTCTTTGGACCAAAGTCATCTGCAATATTTTTCATTATTGGATGATCACGACATCATGAGTTCAATAAAAGCTTGGCAGTTCCACGATGATTTTATTTTAAAAACACTTTGCGCCAATTTAAACCATCGCAATTTATATAAAGTCGAAATAAGCAATGAAATTCCTGATAAGGAAAAAGTTGACGAATTATCGAAAGATGTTATTGAAAAACTAGGTATCGATGAAGATGATTCTGCTTATTTTGTTTTCACCGACACAATAAATAATATGGCATACAAAACGGGAAACGGGAATATTAATATTTTAATGAAAGATGGTAGTTTGAAGGATATTGCAACAGCGTCCGATAATTCGAACTTAGAAGCTTTATCAAAAACCGTTACCAAAAATATTTTATGCTACACTAAATTTTAGAGCAAAACTTATTATTTAAATAACAATTTGCTCATTTAAGAATATCAGTTAATTTTGGAAGATGCAATTTACCGCAAAAGAGATCAGCTTATTACTTAATGGAACCGTAGAGGGCGACTCAGAGGTAAAGGTTTTTCAGTTGGCAAAAATAGAGGACGCACAAGAAGGATCATTATCTTTTTTGGCAAACCCCAAATACGAAGCATTTCTTTATACTACCAAAGCTTCCATAGTAATTGTAAGTGAAGATCAGGATATTGATAAACCCATTCAATCCACAATTATTAGGGTAAAAGATGCTTATAGCAGTTTTTCTATCCTCTTAGAGAAATATAACTCTATCAAATTACATAAAGAAGGCATTGAGCAACCTAGTTTTATTCATCCTGATGCTAAAATTGGTAAAAACGTCTATATCGGTGCTTTTGCTTATGTAGGTGCTGGTGCTGTAATAGGCGATCAAAGTAAAATTTTTCCTCTGAGTTATATAGGTGACGAGGTTAAAATCGGGAATAATACTTCAATTCATTCAGGAGTTAAAATATATCACGATTGCATTTTAGGTAATAATGTTACTGTTCATTCGGGTGCGGTAATTGGTGGTGATGGATTTGGTTTTGCACCCCAAGCCGATGGTTCTTATTCTAAAGTAAGTCAAATTGGTAACGTTTTGATAGAAGACGATGTAGAAATTGGAGCAAACACCTGTATTGATAGAGCAACAATGGGCTCTACTATTATTAGAAAAGGAGTTAAATTAGATAATCTAATCCAAATTGCCCATAATGCAGAGATTGGAAAAAATACGGTAATTGCATCACAAACTGGCATTTCTGGTAGTGCGAAAATTGGAGAAAGCAGCATTATTGGTGGTCAAGTAGGCATTGTAGGACACATTACTTTGGCAAAAGGAACTCAAATTCAAGCCAAGTCTGGTATTAATAAATCTATAGAAGAAGAAGATAAAAAATGGGGTGGCGCACCCGCAACAAGTTTTCATAGTTATATGAAATCACAAGTTATTATCCAGAGGTTGCCAGAAATGGAGCGTAAAATAGAAGAACTTCAAAAAGCTTTAAGCGCACTTCAACAAAAAAATCCTAACAAAATTCAACTTAAAAAATGAGTCTTAACCAAAAGCAAAGAACAATTAATTCAGAGATTAGTGTAACAGGAGTTGGTTTGCATACAGGAAATAAAGTAACATTAACTTTTAAACCCGCACCAGAAAATCATGGTTATAAATTCAAAAGAATTGATTTACCAGGACAACCCGTAATAGACGCGGATGTTGATAATGTTTCTGACACATCAAGAAGTACAACTTTAACGCAAAACGGCGCTAGCGTGAGCACAACTGAACATGTTTTAGCGGCATTGGTGGGTTGTGAGATTGATAATGTGATGATAGAATTAGATGCCTTAGAAGTCCCTATTTTAGATGGAAGCGCTATCGAATTTGTACAGGCGCTAAATAGTGTGGGTGCTAAAAAACAGGATGCAGAAAGAGAATATTACAGCATTCCGCATAACATTCATTATTCAGAAGAAGAAAGAAAAGTAGAAATGGTGGCCATGCCTTTGGATGATTATCGCTTTACTTGTATGGTTGACTATAATTCTCCTGTTTTAGGTAGTCAACATGCCACGATCACTTCTATCACAGATTTTAATGACGAAATAGCTTCATGCAGAACATTTGTTTTTCTTCATGAATTAGAAATGTTGTTGAAACATGATTTGATAAAAGGTGGGGATATTAATAACGCTATTGTAATTGTTGACCATGAAATTGGAGAGCAGGAATTAAAAGATCTAGCTAAAGCTTTCGATAGAGAAGAGATAAATGTAGCTAGAGAAGGTATTTTAAATAATATCGAATTACGCTACCAAAATGAACCAGCCCGTCATAAAATATTAGATATGATTGGAGATTTAGCGTTAATTGGCACACCAATAAAGGGCCATATCATGGCTGCCCGTCCTGGTCATGCTGCAAATGTGGCTTTCGCTAAAAAAATTAAGGCGGCCATTAAAAAAGATAAGAAAAAGAAAATTCAGCACTTATATGATCCAACGGTAAAACCTTTGTATGATATTGTTGACATCATGAATATTTTACCACATCGTCAGCCTTTTTTATTCATTGACAAAATATTAGAATTAACAAAAACTTATGTAGTTGGTGTTAAAAATGTAACCATTAACGAAGAGTTTTTTAAAGGTCATTTTCCGGGTGCACCAGTAATGCCTGGTGTAGTACAAATTGAGGCTATGGCACAAACAGGCGGTATTTTGGTACTAAGTACCGTTCCTGATCCGAGCAATTATCTTACGTATTTTTTAAAAATTGATAAAGTACGTTTTAGAGCACAAGTTTTACCAGGAGATACCATTATCTTTAGGTGCGATTTAATGGAGCCTATTAGAAGAGGAATTGCACAAATGAAAGGCGTTGGAATGGTAGGTGATAAAGTAGTAATGGAGGCAGAAATGATGGCGCAAATAACAAGATATAAAGAAACTGAAACACCAGCATGATACAACCACTAGCATACATACATCCACAAGCAAAGATTGCAAACAGCGTAGTAATTGACCCATTTGCTGTTATCCATAAAGATGTGGTGATAGGTGAAGGAACATGGATTGGCTCAAGCGTAACCATTATGGATGGTGCTAGAATTGGTAAAAATTGTCGGATTTTCCCTGGAGCAGTTATTTCTGCAATTCCTCAAGATTTAAAGTATGCCGGCGAAGAAACTACTGCCGTTATTGGTGATAATACAACCATTAGAGAGTATGTAACCATCAATCGAGGAACAAATGATAGGTGGGAAACTAAGATTGGGAATAACTGTCTTTTAATGGCCTATTGTCACGTTGCTCATGATTGCGAAGTGGGAGACAACTGTATATTCTCAAACAATACGACCCTTGCCGGACATATCACCATTGGTGATAATGTGGTTTTAGCAGGTATGGTGGCTATCCACCAATTTTGCAAAGTTGGTTCGTACTCATTTGTAACTGGTGGTTCTTTGGTAAGAAAAGATATTCCGCCTTATGTTAAAGTAGCTAGAGAACCGCTTTCTTATGCAGGTATCAATTCGGTAGGCATGAGAAGAAGAGGATTCACACCAGAAAAAATTAACGAAATACAAGAGATTTATAGAATTCTTTTTGTGAAACATAATAATGTAACCAAAGCTTTAGACATCATTGAAGCAGACTTTAAACCTACTGAAGAGCGTGACGAGATAATTAATTTTATTCGTAACTCTAATCGTGGGGTAATGAGAAGCTTCGGTAATTCCTGATTGTAATTTATTAATGAAAATTATACTGGAGCAAATCAGCAGAAGATTTAACAGAGAATGGATCTTTAAAAATATTGATTACTCCTTTGAAATTGGTAACTCCTACGCCATCTTAGGAATAAATGGTTCGGGAAAATCTACTTTAATACAAGTTATATCCGGTTCTTTATCTCCTTCATATGGAAGGTTGACTTATCAAATCCAAGAAAAAGAAATTCTTGTTGAGGATGTTTTTAAACACATTAGTATTGCGGCACCTTATCTAGAGCTGATTGAAGAATTCACGCTATTAGAAATATTAGACTTTCATTTTCAGTTCAAAACAAGGTTAAATAATCTCAATAACGATCAGCTAATTAAACTTCTTAATATGGAAAGTAGTGCTAAAAAGCAACTCAAATACTTTTCTTCAGGAATGAAACAGCGTGTAAAATTAATTTTAGCCTTATGTTCTGATACGCCAATGCTTTTATTGGATGAACCTACATCTAACCTAGATGAACAAGGAATAAATTGGTATAAAGATTTGATTACTGAATTTACCACCAATCGTTTGGTGATTGTTTGCTCAAATCAGGCTCACGAATACGAATTCTGTAAATACGAAATAAAAATTTCTGATTTTAAAAACTAATTTATCTAGTTTATTGCTTTTAATCAGGTATTTATATCATCCTTTTGATACAATAATCCTTGTTTTAAAATAAAAATAACACTGTTTCTACAAAAAATCACCGTAATATTTTATTATTAAATAATTAATTATACCTTTGCACTCCGAAATTTAACAGGCGTTAATTGTTATTTTAGTGGTCTAAAGAAAGTTTTTCATATATTTAGTTTAGGTTTAGGTTGATAGAACGGTCTCATTTCTTTAAGAATTGAGGCCGTTCGTTTTTTATAAGGATTTTGAATTATACTGAAACTTTTACATCTTAGCCTCGTTCAATACGCAATAGATTAAACGAAAATTGGTAAAAAAGAAAATTAGGGCGGAGGCTTTGGCCAGAAGAATTTCACTTACCAATTCTGAATTTTGGAAATTGAATGATCAACTATTAGAGCAAATAGCCGCTTTCAATTGGACCAGCATTAGTTATCTACACCTTTTTCTACCAATCAAAGAGAAAAAAGAGATTGATACCTTTGAAATCATTTCTTATTTTAAAATAAATCATCCCGAAATAAATATTGTAGTGTCCCGAAGTGATTTTCTAAACACCTCATTAACTCATTTACTTTTCGATCATGAGCATACCATTTTAGTGAAAAATAGATATCAAATTCCAGAACCGCTATACGGTAAGATTATTCCTTCTGATAAAATCGATGCGGTATTGGTCCCTTTATTAGCTTTCGATAATTTTGGTAATAGGTTAGGTTATGGAGCAGGTTTTTATGACAGATTCTTAAGCACTTGCCGGAAAGATTGTAAAAGAATTGGCTTGTCTCTTTTTGAAGCCCAACCCAATATATTGCCAACAGAGCCCTTCGATGAGCTTTTGACACATTGCATCACTCCGGAAAAAACTTATATTTTCTAAAACAACCTTTCCTTTCGTCATTCATAATTAACTTCTATATTTGCAGCATCAATAAGGGGTGCCTTGTTTGTGTTAACTAAAGGATATGCTAGCTAAATCCTTTCACAAATACAAAAACAGGCTGAGAACATACCCAATTTAAGAGTTGAAAATAAAAAGTTACTGGTCAAAAGTTTAAAACTTTAGACCCTAAACTTTAAACTCTTAAATACACCTGATCCGGATAATGCCGGCGTAGGGATTTAGGTATAAGTTAAATTTCACGAGTGGGTTTACCCCTAAACTTTACTCTTTAACTTAAAAAATTAAGGCTTTGAAAAAATTATCATTAGCGATTATTATCGCATTATTTAGCCCAGTTATTCTTTGGGCACAATCCACACTATCTGGAAAAGTGGTAGATCAATCCAGTCAACAAATTTTGGCTGGCGCAAGTGTAGGACTCAATAATAATGAACTCACACAAACTGATAGTAAAGGAAACTACACTTTCAGAAGCATAAAAAATGGCACCTACACCCTATCCATCAGTTATGTTGGTTACAAAAGAAAAGAAATCGAAGTTAATATTTCGGCTGACCAAGTCTTAAATATCAGCTTAAGCAAAACCGATTTATTGTCAGACGAAGTGGTGGTAAGGGCCACTCGAGCGGGTGAAAATTCGGCAACTACTTTTAAAAATCTATCAAAAGAAGACTTAGCTAAAAATAACTTTGGCCAAGATTTACCTTATTTATTAGATCAAACCCCCGGCGTAGTAACTTATTCAGATGCTGGGGCAGGCGTGGGTTATACCGGAATCCGATTCCGCGGCAGCGACCCTACCCGAGTAAATGTCACCATCAATGGTATTCCTTATAATGATACCGAAAGTCAAGGAACTTTTTGGGTTGATTTACCTGATTTTGTCTCGTCAGTAGATAATATTCAAATTCAACGCGGAGTAGGTACCTCAACCAACGGAGCAGGAGCCTTTGGCGGAAGTTTAAATGTACAAACCACTACTTTAACAGACTCCGCATACGGCGAATTAAATAACTCTATTGGATCTTATGGTACTTTAAAAAACACCTTGAAATTAGGAACGGGTTTAATTAATGGAAAATGGAGTTTTGATGGACGATTATCAAGAATTGTTTCTGATGGCTATATCGATAGAGCATCATCAAAATTAAAATCTTATTTCTTGTCGGGTGCTTATTACGGAAAAACCAGTCTACTAAGGGTAAATGCATTTTCGGGAAATGAAAAAACTTATCAAGCATGGAACGGCGTACCCGAAGATAAGTTAACAACCGACCGAAGATTCAATCAGTTTACCTATAGCGACCAAACCGATAATTACCAGCAAGACCATTATCAACTTTTATACTCAAAAAGTTTGACACCCGAGTTTTCCTTTAATGGTGCTTTACATTATACCAAAGGAAAAGGCTATTATGAAGAATTTAAAAATGATCAGGCTTTCGCCGATTATGGTTTGAATGATGTAGTAATTGGCGGTCAAACTATAGACCAAACTAATTTAATAAGGAGACGTTGGTTAAATAATGATTTTTACGGTTTAACCTACGCTTTTAATTATAAGCCAAACACTATTTTAGATTTCACTTTGGGTGGAGCGTATAATGAATATGATGGTGACCATTATGGACAAGTTATTTGGGCACAATTTGCATCCAATAGCAGTATTGATGGAAATTATTATTTTGATAATGGCTTTAAAACTGATTTCAACGTCTTTGGAAAGGCGAATCTTCAGTTAAATAAACTCTTAATTACTGGAGATTTACAGTTCAGAAAAATTAATTATAGCTTCTTGGGTTTCGATAATAACCTCAATAACGTTGACCAAAACGCTTCACTAAATTTCTTCAATCCAAAGTTTGGATTAACTTATCAAATCAACTCTACAAATAATGTTTATGCATCGTTTGCTGTTGCCAACAAAGAGCCAAATCGTGATGATTATACACAATCAACTCCGGCAAGCAGGCCAAAGGCAGAAAACTTAAAAAACATTGAAATGGGTTATCGTTTTAAAAGTTCAATCATTTCTGGTGGTGTAAACTTATATTCGATGATTTATAAAGATCAATTGGTATTAACTGGGCAAATTAATGATGTTGGTGCCTACATCAGGTCTAACGTTGCTAATAGCTATAGAAACGGTTTAGAACTAGATGCAACAGCTAGAGTCGGTAAAAAATTAACGTGGGGAATCACGGCAGCCCTAAGCCAAAATAAGGTTAAAAACTTTACTGAATATATTGATGATTACGATAACGGTGGACAGGTTTTAAATAATTATAGCAAAACAGATTTGGCATTTTCTCCATCATTTGTTGGTGGTAGCACCATCGCATTTAAGCCTTTCCAAAAAGCAGAAGTGGCATTTATTAGTAAATATGTGGGTCAGCAATATTTAGATAATACTACCAACGACGCCAGAAAGTTAAACGCTTTCTTTGTAAATAACATCCGCTTAAGCTATGATTTGAAAGTTAGAGGTGTTAAAAACATAGGATTTGGTGTATTAGTGAATAATATCTTTAATGAATTATATGCAAGCAACGGCTATACTTTTAGTTATATCGCTGGTGGACCCGTAACCGAAAATTATTATTATCCACAAGCAGAAACTAATTTTTTGGCCTCAATAAATATTAAATTTTAATTAAAAAAGCGAAGGCTCACAAATGGTAGCCTTCGCTTTTAATTGGCCTATGTGTTAAATTAATTTAGTCTTATTGTAATATTTGTCGTGGTTTTTAGCGTTAGCATTTGTAAATAGTAAATTAGCCAACAAATAAATTAAAACCATGAAGTTAATAAAGACCTTTTTTCTGGCTGTTGTAGCTTTCCCTATTATAGTTTCGGCTCAAAATCCAAAAACTCCACTTTTAGTTAATCAATTAACTCCTTCACCCGCTCGTCCTAAATTGGTAGTAGGTATTGTGGTAGATCAAATGCGTTGGGACTATTTATATAAATACGCCAATCGATACGGATCAGGGGGTTTTAACAGATTATTACGTGAAGGCTTTACTTGTGAAAACACACAAATTCCATATATTCCAACAGTTACTGCTGCAGGGCACACTGGAATTTACACCGGATCAGTACCTTCCATCACAGGAATTGCGGGCAACGAATTTGTCATTCAAGCAACTGGAGAATTACTTTACTGTACAGAAGATCACTCGGTTAAAACAGTTGGAAGTACTTCTACAGCAGGCGAAATGTCTCCCAGAAATTTATTATCTAGCACCATTACTGATGAGCTTAAATTAGCCACTAATTTCCGCTCGAAAGTTATTGGAATTGCTTTAAAAGACCGTGGTGGAATTTTACCAGCTGGGCATGCTGCTGATGCTGCTTATTGGTATGATGATTTGACAGGCAATTGGATTACCAGTACTTTCTACATGAATCAATTACCTATTTGGGTAAACAATTTTAACAATCAAAAAATAGCCGAAAAATATATCAAGCAAGACTGGAGCACTTTGTATCCTATCAATACTTATATTCAAAGCACCGCAGATGATAACACTTACGAAGGAAAATTGAGAGGCGAAACTGCTCCAGTTTTTCCGCATTTAACATCTAAAATGATAAACGGTAATTTTTCGGCTATACGTAATACACCTTATGGAAATTCTATCACATTAGATTTTGCTAAAGACGCTTTGATAAATGAAAAATTAGGTAAAGGTGATCAAACAGATTTTTTGGCGATAAGTCTTTCTTCGACTGACTATATTGGTCATCAATATGGGATAAACTCAATAGAAATTGAAGATACTTATTTAAGATTAGACAAAGATTTAGAAAGCTTTTTTAAGACTTTAGACGCTACAGCTGGCAAAGGAAACTATACCGTTTTCATATCTGCAGATCATGGTGCGGCTCATAACCCAGGTTTTTTGAAAGATCACAACATTCCAGGTGATTTGTGGCCAGGCCCTGGAGTCTTAAAAAATTTAAATACCGAATTAGAGAAAAAATTTAGTCAGCCCAATTTAGTGCTTAGCCTAGGTAATTATCAGGTTAACTTCAACAACCTAACCATAGAAAAACAAAATTTGAATGAGCAAGAAATCATTGATTTTTCTATCAGTTATTTAAGAAAACAAGATGGTGTAGCTTATGTGGTAGATATGGAAAAAGCCGCGTTCGCTGCCATTCCTGATTTTTTGAGAACAAAAATTATCAATGGATATAATCGTCAAAGAAGCGGCGCTATTCAAATCATATTACAACCAGGTTGGTTTCAGGGTTACAGCACAACTGGTACTACTCACGGTACATGGAATCCTTATGATACGCATATTCCTTTGGTATTTATGGGCTGGGGAATTAAGCATGGTAGTTCAAACCGCCCAACCAGTATGGCCGATATTGCATCCACTTTAGCCGCACTTTTACACATTCAAGAACCTAACGGAAATATTGGCTCACCAATTGAAGAGGTATTGAAAAAGTAAGAGCGGTTCATTCACAATGCTTAAAAGATTTAAAATTTTTTGGGCGTTTAAACACGCTATTCGCTATAGTTTTTTATTTTTAAGGCTTACAACATTCCTACAGTTTAAATGTCTAAACCATCAGCCTTAAAAATAAAAAAGCTGCCGCTACTATCGTTAACGCAACATAAAACCGATTTAAAATTTGAAAAAATTCATATCAAAACTACATTACCTTACTCAAGACCTAGAAAATAGGAGTCATTTAGAACAAGTTGAAATTGCTTGTCAAGCTGGCTGTAAATGGATTCAATATCGCTGCTTAAGCAAATCTGATGAAGAAATGTTAGCCGAGTTACATCCAATAGCATCTGTTTGCGACGATTGGGGCGCCACTCTTATTGTAACCAATCATTATCATTTGCTTCATTTGGCAGATATTCAAGGGGTGCACATTGAGGATATGGATCTTAATTTAAACATCATTCGCGAACAAATTGGAGAGGATAAAACGCTGGGTGCTTCTGCTACCAATTTTGAACAAATCAAAAATCATATTCAAAACTCAGCAGATTATATTGGCTGTGGACCATTTGCTCATACTGATACCAAACCTAATGATAATACACATTGGGGAATCAACGGTTATCAAGAGATGGTCGAAAAATTAAAAAAAGAGAATCTTGAAATTCCCTTGATTGCTGCGGGCGGAGTTAATCAAAAAGATGTAGAAGCTTTATTAAAAACAGGAATTCATGGTATTGCGGTTTCGGCTGCTATCAATAAAACAGAAAATCCATCGCAGGCGTACACAGAATTTCATCAGCTTATATTTTAAGTTTATAAATTCGTAATTCTATAATAATTAATAATAATGTCCAGTCATCACATTGTTCGAGAAAAGCAAGAACCTGCACTAATTATTCTTTCTACTCAAAATTTTGAGGAAGAATATTTAGGTCAACTTTTAGAATGGTCGCCAACCGTTATAGTAGCCGAGAGTATTATCGAACAAGTACAATCATTAGGTATCAAAATAGATATCATTGTCAGTAAAAACATTAATTATCAATCGACTCAGGAGAATGTAAAACTTATTATTTCGGTAATTAAATATTTTAGTGCATCATCTAAAGGATTATTTTCCGAAATAATAAGTTTTACGTTCTCCTGGGTCGATTGATAATTAATGTTTTTACTGACAATGATA
>JBKJLB010000107.1:0-5522 GCA_046597075.1 Pelobium sp. | reverse complement strand
ATTTAGATTACAAACTCAACCATTTTTCTAAGACCGCTTTCTGCTGTTGAGTTGGGCGGTCCATTTGCTTAATTTTCCAGCTTTTATTTGGGGCTGCATTTATCATGATTTCGATATTTTGAATAACACCATCTCTATTGATCATAAATATTAATTTCTCATTCACTTTCGCTTCTGACACTCTTTCCAAAACATCATCTACTCTTTCACCATTGATGGCTAAAATTTCATCATTAACATTTAAACCAGCATTCCATGCGGAAGATCCTCGGGAGACATTCTTAATTTTATTACCAGTTTCCATCACCACTCCCAAATAAGGTTGAGCTAGTGTTCTGGTTTGATCAACCAATTCTAAACCAGCATAATTTAAATAACGATTCATGTCTAGCTGTTTGGTTCCGTTTATATAATCCCTATAAAATTGATCTAAATTTTCACTAGTGTATTTTTCGAAAACAGCTTTCATTTCAGAATCAGTATATCCTCTTCCTTTTGTTTTATAGAATTCGTTATAAGCGAATTTCATGGCATCATCTAAAGATTGTGCGCCTTTTGAATGCTGTATAATCGCTAAATCTAACATTACAGCTATCAAAGAGCCTTTATTGTAATAAGAAACTGTTGTGCTTCCTGAGTTTTCGTTAGGTCGGTAATATTTTATCCAAGCATCAAAGCTAGACTCGCTTAATGGTTGTATTTTATTTCCTTGAGAATTATAGATGGCATTAATATCAGTTTCTATCATACCTAATAATCCATCAGGCGTATCTAGTCCCGCTCTGGAAACAATTAAATTATCGTAATAAGCCGTAAAACCTTCTGCAATCCACAAATTAGTAGTATAATTTTCGTTGTCGTAGTCAAACGGTCCTAATGCAATTGGTCTCAAACGCTTTACATTCCATAAGTGGAAATACTCATGAGCTACTAAACTCATAAAGCCTTTGTAGGTTTTAGGATCATTGTATCCCATTCTTTTAGCGCCTAAAACAGTAGAGTTTTGATGCTCTAATCCACCCCCGCCTGATAGGTAGTTGTGAACTATGAACACATAATATTTATTTGGATTCTCACCAAAAATGGCAGATTCCTTTTCTACCAACTTGGCCATATCAGCCTTCAACTTTTCTTTATCGTAGTTGCCACCACCAACCATCGCAACCTCATGTCTTACACCAGCAGCATTAAATTCGAAAACATCTTGATTACCTACTTCAATAGGGGAATCAAAAAGCAAATCAAAGTTTTTAGCATAGTAAGTAAACGCTTTGCCACCTTCTAAAGGCGCTAAACCAGTTGAAACCTTAGACCAAGTTTTGTAAGGTACAATGGTAACGGTAGAAGCATCTGCTATGCCACCATCTACAAACATAAATACACCTGTTGGCGAAAGGAAAGCATGAGCAGCATCTACAAAGCTTGTACGAACAGATATCTCAAAAGCATAAACGCGATAGGACACTGTAATAGAATTTTTACCTTTTGTATTAATTTTCCAAGCATTTTTCCTCACCTTTTCGAACGAAACTGGAGAATTATCTTTGGCGCTAACATTAAGAGATTCAATGTTTTTAGAGAACTCTCTAACTAAGTAAGATCCTGGCGCCCATACTGGCATTTTAACAATAATCTCATCCTTTTTTATGTTCGTTATTTCCATTTTCACATCTGCATAATGGGCTTGAGGTTCAGTAAATGAAACTTCGAAGTGAATATTAGCTGCATTTTGAGCAAATGTTTTTACTGTCATAAAAGAGAGTATAAAAAGTAATAGAAATTTTAAAAAAGGTTTATTCATTTTGGTTTATTTTGTAGCTAAGTTAATAGTTTACCTGTAGTAACAAATAAAATTATTTTTCTTGGTATCTGTAATATAGTTGATACTTACAACCATTATAGAAACTAAAGGATATTTTTGCTGTTGAAAAAATCATGTTAAAATACAACGAGCCTTTAGTTCATCAGCTCATACAGGTGACTAAAAAATACTTGAGTGCATTTAGTGAGTTTACGCAGGATATTCCTTTGGAGCGTTACCACTACGTTTTGATTTTAGTTGAGCAAAATAAAGAAAGATTAACTCAAAAAGCCTTAGCAGAAATGCTTCAAGTAGATAAATCTTTTATGGTGAATATGATTAATTACCTAACTGAAAATGGCTTTGTTTACAGAGAGACCAATACCCAAGATAGAAGGGAACAGCTGATAAAATTGACTGGTAAAGCCAAAAAGATGATTCCAGTGATTAATCAATCCATCCAAGAACTTAATTCAAAAGCTTTTGATAGCTTACCTGATGAAAAAATTGAAACTTTTTTCGAGATTATAAAAACTTTGCAAAGTAATTTAAACCTTATTAGTAACCACGAGATTATTCTCGATTATCAAAGACTGAAATCTTAACTTATGAAAATTAAATACATTGTTTACGTCCTAATTGTACTATTATTAGGCTATTTGATTTACCGCCGAATAATCATTAATAGTAAATCTGCAAGTCCCCAGGCAGCAATGGGTGGAAAATCAGGAGAAGCCCCAGCAATCTCTGTTAATGGACTAATAGTTAAAACCCAAGATTTTGCCAATACTGTTTCCGTTTCAGGTACCATTGAGGCCAACGAGCAAGTTCAAATAAAAAGTGAAATATCTGGGTTAATTAAATCTATAAACTTTGCAGAAGGCAGTAATGTAAGTAAAGGGAGTTTATTAATTAAAATTAATGATAGCGAGTTGCAGGCGCAACTTGCACAAGCATTGACCAAAGAAAAACTTGCTGCAGAAGTTGCTGGAAGAGCAGCAAAATTGTTAAAAGCAGATGCAATAAGCCAAGAAGAGTATGACAATGCCGATGCTGAACTAAGATCGCTAAAAGCACAAACGCAATTAATCAGAGCGCAATTATCTAAAACGTCAATTCGGGCTCCGTTTTCGGGAAGAATTGGTTTGAGAAACATTTCAAATGGAGCATACATCACTCCCACAACTCCAATTGCAAATTTAGTGAGTATTAATCCCGTAAAAATCACTTTTTCAGTTCCAGAAAAATATACTTCAATGGTAAAAGTAGGTACAAATATTACTTTTACAGTTGCTGGCACTAGTCGTATTTTTAAAGCTATTGTTTTTGCAAAAGAGCCTTCAATTGATGTAGCCACTAGAACTTTGGTACTAAAAGCTAGATCATCAAACGAAGAAGGTTTTTTATTACCTGGAACTTTTGCAAATGTAAATTTACCGCTTGAAATGATAAAAGATGCTATTCTAATACCTTCTGAGGCAGTAATACCTGTTTTAAAAGGTAAGCAACTTTACATTTCTAAGAATGGTAAAGCCGAGACAGTTGATATCAGTTCAGACATTCGTACAGATGAAGATGTTTTAGTTTCTTCGGGATTAAATGTTGGCGATACTGTTATTATATCAGGCATTATGGCATTAAAAAACGGTGCGGCAGTAAAAGTTAAAATAAAATCATCTTCCAACTAGAAAAACTTAATTTATGAGTATTTCAACAATAAGTATAAAAAGACCTGTCTTAGCGATAGTAATGAATTTAACCCTGCTTCTTTTCGGGATTATTGGATTTACTTTTTTAGGCGTTAGAGAATACCCTTCTATTGACCCAACTGTGGTTTCGGTAAGAACTAATTACCCCGGTGCCAACTCAGATATCATCGAATCTCAAATCACTGAGCCTCTTGAAAAATCTATCAATCAAATCGATGGAATAAAAAACATTTCATCAGCAAGTAACCAAGGTTCAAGCTCTATTACTGTAGAATTTAATTTAGGTAAAAACTTAGAAGAGGCAGCAAATGATGTGAGAGATAAAGTATCTCAAGCTGCTAGGTCTTTACCAAAAGATATCGATGGTTTACCTGTGGTTTCTAAAGCTGATGCCAACTCAGAGACCATTATCTCTATGACCATACAAAGCGAGAAGAGGAATATTCTTGAGTTAACCGACTATGCTGATAATGTAATTTCACAACGTTTACAAACCATACCAGGGGTATCTTCAATTCAAATTTGGGGTCAAAAAACTTACGCCATGCGTTTGAATTTAGATCCAGACAAATTAGCTTCTTATTCTTTAACGCCACTAGATATTAGGAACGCTTTAGATCGACAAAATGTAGAGTTACCATCAGGTAAAATTGCCGGAGACAAAACAGAATTAACCGTAAATACCAAAGGAAATTTAATTAGTGTTGATGATTTCAATAATCTAATCATCAAAAATGATGGTATCAATGTAATTCGTTTTAAAGATGTTGGTTATGCTTATTTAGGTCCCGAGAATGAAGAAACAATTTTAAGATCAGGTGGTAAACCAATGGTAGCTACAGCTATTGTCCCACAACCTGGCGCCAACTATTTAGACATCGCAACTGAGTTTTATAAAAGATATGACCAGTTAAAAAAAGAGCTCCCAGCTGACCTAAAACTAGACATTGCTTTAGATAATACTGTTTTCATTAAAAAATCGGTTACAGAAGTTGCCGAAACGTTAGCGATATCAATCATTCTAGTCATCATCATTATTTATTTATTTTTTAGGGATTGGAGTATTGCTGTAAGACCTTTAATTGATATACCAGTATCATTAGTAGCTACCTTCTTTATCATGTACTTATTTGGCTTTTCAATTAACGTACTCACACTTTTGGCTATTGTTTTAGCTACTGGTTTAGTAGTTGAT
Source organism: Pelobium sp. (assembly GCA_046597075.1). Classification (GTDB taxonomy): domain Bacteria; phylum Bacteroidota; class Bacteroidia; order Sphingobacteriales; family Sphingobacteriaceae; genus Pseudopedobacter. Next base: position 817 of record JBKJLB010000107.1, on the reverse strand, counting down.
GATGGTATTGTTGTGACAGAAAACATTTATAGGAAAGTAGAAGAAGGGATGTCGCCGTTTGAAGCTGCAATTAAAGGAGCTAATGAAATTTTCTTTGCAGTTATCTCTATCTCTGTCACTTTAGCAGCGGTATTTTTACCAGTTATCTTCTTAGAAGGCTTTGTAGGTAGGTTATTCAGAGAATTTGGAATTGTAATTGGAGCGGCTGTAATGATTTCGGCATTTGTTTCTCTTACGCTTACGCCGATGTTAAATGCTTATTTAATTAAAGGAACTTCAAAGTCAAAATTCTACATTAAAACTGAACCTTTTTATCAGGGATTGAATGATGGATTTCAAGATTATCTAGAAAAGTTTTTGAAGAAAAGATGGCTTGCATTTCCAATTTTGATGGTTTGTATCGGTTTAATCTTTTTGTTTTGGAAAATATTACCCAAAGAGACAGCGCCATTAGATGATAGAAGCAGTTTGAGTTTGAATATTACAGCACCCGAGGGATCATCTTTTGCCTATACTGATGCTTTTATTTCTGATGTAGGACAACTTGTAAGAGACTCTGTTCCTGAGAAAAATGCAGATATCGCTGTCACGGCACCAGGATTTGCAGGCTCTGGAGCAGCAAATACAGGATTTTTTAGGATAAAATTAAAGGATGCATCAGAAAGATCAAGATCACAAGATGAAATCGCATCACAGGTGACTAAAAATTTAAAGAAACTAAATGGTGAAAAAGTTTTTGTTATTCATCAGCCTACAATAGCCGTTGGTAGATCTAGAGGTTTACCTAATCAATATGTGATACAAGCACCCAATTTTG
>JBKJLB010000091.1:0-3852 GCA_046597075.1 Pelobium sp. | reverse complement strand
AATCATTGTCATGATTTTAAGTGGACATAGCTTGCAAGTGATTTAATGATGAGTGAAGAAAATACAAAAAGAGAATTTCCTGATTTTGATTTTACTAGCGGTGAGGTTTTATTAATCAACAAACCCTACACTTGGACTTCCTTTGATGTAGTTGGAAAAATCAGAAACTCTTTTAAACCACTTAAATTAAAAGTTGGCCATGCTGGTACATTAGACCCATTAGCAACCGGACTTTTAATTATTTGTACCGGAAAGCTCACCAAGCAAATTGATACTTTTCAGGCAGAAGAAAAAGAATATACTGGTACCTTCACGTTAGGTGCCACAACTCCTTCTTATGATTTAGAAACCGAAGTAGATCAAACATTTGATACATCAGGTTTAACCGAAAAAGACATTTTAGAAACTACAAAATATTTTACTGGCGATTTAGATCAATACCCGCCTGCCCACTCGGCCATAAAAATAGATGGAGAAAGACTTTATTTAAAAGCAAGGCGGGGGGAAGAAGTGGAACTAAAAACAAGAAAAGTCACCATTTCTGAATTTGAAATTACCCGAATAGAATTACCCGAAGTTGATTTTAGAGTAATTTGCTCTAAAGGAACTTATATTAGATCATTAGCTTATGATTTTGGTAAGAAACTAAATAATGGCGCTTATCTTTCTAAACTAAGAAGAACAAGAAGTGGAAACTTTAAGATAGAAAGTGCGTTTGAAGTGATGGAATTGGTTAATCACATCAGAGAAATTAAAACCCAACCAGATTTTAAATAATTTTAGAATTTAGATTATTCTCAAAATAGTAAATCTAAAATCAACAATCGTAAATTAAAAAAATGCAAATCTATCACCATATCGATGATTTTAAACCTTTAAAAAATGCAGTGGTTACCATTGGCACTTTTGATGGGGTGCATTTAGGGCATCAAAAAATCATTACAAAACTGGTAGAAAAGGCTAAAGCAGCTAAAGGTGAATCAGTAATCTTAACTTTCTTTCCCCATCCAAGGATGATTTTAAATCCTGGAGATCATCAATTAAAGATGATTAGCACCATGACAGAAAAAGCATTGCTTTTAGAAGATTTAGGCGTCGATCATTTAATTATTACTCCTTTTACCCGTGATTTTTCTAATCAAAGTCCAGAAGAATACATTAAAAAAGTATTGATAGGTCAATTAGGGATGAAAGCAATGGTGATTGGTTACGATCATCGTTTTGGAAAAGACCGCAGCGGAAGCTTAACTGAATTACTACATTTTGGAAAAATATATGACTATCAAATAGATGAAATCCCCGAGCAAGATATTCACGATTTAGCCATTTCGTCAACCAGGATTAGAAAAGCTTTAGCCAAAGGCGATGTTGATGATGCCAACGAATTAATGGGGCATCCTTTTTCTTTATCCGGAAAAGTGATTAAAGGAGACCAAATTGGAAGAACTTTAGGCTATCCTACGGCAAATCTTTTTATAGAAGAAAGCTATAAACTCATTCCTTCTGATGGTATTTATGCGGTTACTGTAGAAGTGCAAGATTCAAAAAACAAGAATCAAGAACTACATAATCCTTTTCAGCTAGAAAATTTAAAATCGTTAATCAACAATCGAAAATATAAAGGAATGGCCTACATAGGGCATAGACCTACCATTAACGGGATGAGTCAGAATATCGAAGTGAATATATTTGATTTTGCTGATGACATTTATCATCAAACGATAAAAATGGATTTTCTTCACTTTATCCGTCATGATGTGAAGTTTGAAGGCTTGGATAAATTGACGGAACAATTGGGTAGAGATAAAAAAAGTACGCTTGAATTTTTTGAAAATCAAAATTAAAACCAAAAAATTTAGAACATAAATACATTAGGATGCCGCAGCAATTCGGTTCAAAAAATTAAAAGAAAAGTTCTTTGCTGCTTTGAAGAATTGCTAAAGCAAAAAAAACAAAAGCGATACTGCGGTTGATAATTTTATTACTAAAAGCAAAACGATTTTGAATGTATTGCGCAAAACGGGCGAATAGGTATAAGCATAAGAAAGATCCAATTGCTGCACCAAAAGCAAAAATTTCTAACCCAACTCCTTCAGTTGTAATCCAGTTCTTTGCAATTAAATAAGTTCCCCCGATCATCCAAAAGGGAATAAGCATAGGATTAAAAACACCTAATAATATCCCGGTTCTTATACTGTCCTTATTTCTTACATCATCATCTTTACGCTTAGTTTCTTTATGCGATTCAATCCAGCTCAAAAAACCCATGATGATAAAAACACCTACTAAAATCCAACCTAACCAATGCAGAAATTCTTTTTTGGTGGCAAACCACTCGGCAAAGCGCATCAAAACATAAGTAAATATCCCTTCGACAATAGAGAAAGTGGTAATAAAAATAATCGCCTGCTTTATTCCCTTGTTTATGGAAATTTGCATGGAGGTGAGATTAATGTTACCTAAAGGAATATAACCTATAAAGTTAACCACTATAGCGACCAGAAAGGTAAGTAGAAGCATGGGCGCAAAGATAAATAATTTAGAAAAATGTAAAATTAAAAAGACCTAAAGTTTGTTTTAAGCCTTTTCAATATTAAAAATACCAACTACAACTACAAAGCCGCTCTCAACATCAGTGCTCCTACAGTTACATTTGTGCGACTATCAATAATGATGGCGCCACCGTTGCGCTTGTTTTTATCATAAGGATCAAAAGCCAGCTCATCTGCAGTTTTAATTTCAACTCGGCCAATATCATTTAAGCCGAAAGAATCAGCATTAACTTTTTCTAAGGTATTGATGTTGACTTTATACAAAACTTCGCGAATTTTACAACGCGTAACCTTGCTTTGGTGCTGAATAAAATACGTAGCCGAGGTGTCTAACTCACGGGTATCCATCCAACAAATATCAGCTTCAATCTCGTTTGAAACAATGGGTTGCCTTTCTATTTCTGCAAGTACATCTCCACGAGAAATGTCAATCTCATCAGCTAAATGCAAAGTGATGGATTTTCCTTCTTCTGCAATTTGTAAATCGCCATCAAAAGTTTCTAATCTAGCAATGGTAGATTTCATGCCGCTAGGAAAAACCTTTACTTGCTCTCCTAATTTAAAAGCTCCGCTCAACACTCGGCCAGTGTAGCCGCGGTAATCATGAAGGGCATCTGTTTGCGGACGAACAACCCATTGTACCGCCATTCTTGCCGGTAATAAACTATCCACTTCGTGTACAGAAACTGTTTCTAAATGCTCCAACAAATTTTTGCCCTTATACCAAGGCATTGCGCTAGATTCATTAACAATATTGTCTCCCCTAAGTGCACTAACTGGAATAAAAGTAACCTCGTGTAGATTTAATTTTGCTGCTAAAGCATGATAATCTGCATGAATTTTCTCAAAAACTTCTTGGCTATAATCAACCATATCCATCTTGTTCACACAAACCACCACATGCTCTAAAGCCAATAGCGAAACTAGGTAAGAATGACGAATAGTTTGCTCAATCACACCTTTACGGGCATCAATTAAAATGATGGCTAAATCTGCGTTAGAAGCACCTGTAACCATGTTTCTGGTGTACTGAATATGTCCTGGAGTATCGGCAATGATGAACTTTCTTTTCTCTGTTTGGAAATATTTATAAGCTACATCTATGGTAATTCCTTGCTCACGTTCGGCTTTTAATCCATCGGTTAAAATGGCTAAATCTACTGTTCCGTCATCGTTTTTTCTATTCGATTTTTGAATAGCTTCTAACTGATCTGCCAATACTGAACCTGTATCGTACAATAAACGACCAATCAATGTCCTCTTCCCATCATCCACACTTCCTGCGGTTAAAAATTTTAAT
>JBKJLB010000050.1:0-3278 GCA_046597075.1 Pelobium sp. | reverse complement strand
CATTGACCATAGTGCCCTGCCACTTGGTTTGCCACTCTTTCAATAGTTTGCTTTACTTTAACTTCTTCGTTTCTAGATAGTGGTAAAAGTCTGGGTTTTAAATTATAGGTATCGGCCATCATCTTGCCTTTTGTACCAATAAATAACATTCCGTTACCACCGTCACCAAATAGCTCATCAGCTGCTAATTCTTCAGGTCTTTGAGGCTGTATTCCACCATCCATCCAATGTAAAGTTACTTTGCTTTTATTCTTTTTGGTTTCAGGAAAATTAATAATCACATGGCTAGATGGAGGGCAACTTTCAGGAAAATATCCTCTTTTAAATTCATCCACATAAACACTCCCTACACTAGCTTCAACAGAAGTTGGATTTTTTAAATCCAAAACAGAAAACGGCCCTTCCATTAAATGACAACCCATGTCGCCTAAAGCACCAGTACCGTAATCCCACCAACCTCGCCAATTAAATGGAACTAATTTATCTACATAATTTTTTTGAGGAGCTGTACCTAGCCATAAATCCCAATCTAATTCTTTAGGAATAGTGGCAGCCTGTGTTGACCAAGGAATACCTTGAGGCCATACTGGACGGTTAGTCCAGCAATAAACGGTATGTACTTTTCCTATCGCATTGGCATTAAACCATTCTTGCATTTGCCTCACACCGTCATTAGATGCTCCTTGATTACCCATTTGAGTAACTACCTTGTATTTTTGAGCCGCTGTTTGTAAAACTCGGGCCTCATAAATATCATGGGTAAGTGGTTTTTGAACATAAACATGTTTACCCAATTGCATAGCTGCTAAGGTGGTAATTGCATGGTTATGGTCTGGCGTGGAAACGCAAACAGCATCAAAATTTTTAGATTCTTTATCTAATAACTCTCGCCAATCTTTAACATATTTTGCATTCGGGTAATCTTGTCTGGATTTTAAGGCTCTTCTGTCATCAACATCACATAGGAAACTGATGACTGCTTTACCAGTATCATTGAAGCTTTTTAAGTCGCTATAACCTTTTCCTCCAGCGCCAACACCTGCAATATAAAGCTTATCACTAGGCGCTAAAAAACCCTTCCCTCCTAATACAAATCTTGGTACAATAGTAAACGCTGCTGTTGCTATCGCGGCAGATTTAATAAATTGCCTTCTACTGTTGTTTTCCTCTTTCATATTTAAAGCTTCAAAATTCGACTGACTAAATATTCCCCTTTTTTAGTTCGTTAACTGCATGATCTACTGCTCTTGCCGTAAAAGCCATATATGATAATGAAGGATTTACGCAATTGGCAGAAGTCATGAAAGACCCATCGGTTACATAAACATTTTTTGCATCCCAAACTTGATTGTACTTATTCAATACAGAGGTTTTAGGATCCTTGCCCATACGAGCTGTTCCCATTTCATGGATACCTTGCCCTAAAGCATAACCGTTATCATGCGTTTCTACGTTTTTGATACCCGCCTTTTCTAGCATTTCTTGGGCATCATTCATCATATCCACACGCATCTTATTTTCGTTGTCCTTGATTTCTGCGTCTATCGCTAATACATTTAAACCCCATTTATCTTTTACAGATTTATCCAAGGTCACCTTATTATCGTGGTACGGCAATACTTCACCAAATGCTGTCATTCCAATGGTCCAGTTTCCTGGTTGCGACAATGCTTCTTTCAATTCTACACCAATCCCAAGTTCGGCAATGTCTCTTTGCCACCCTTCGCGACTTGCACCACCCTGATAGCCAAAACCTCTGATATAATCCCTTTTTTCGTTCAAATTTCTAAATCTTGGAATATAAAAACCGTTAGGTCTTCTTCCGTAATAATATTTATCATCATAACCCTCTGCAATTCCAGAAGCGCCAACTCGGAAATGATGATCCATCAAATTATGTCCTAATTCGCCACTGCTACTTCCTAAACCACCATCCCAAACATCTGTTGCTGAATTCATCAGTACCCATGCCGAGTTTAGTGTAGAAGCGCAAAGGAAAATCACTTTCGCATTATATACATAGGTTTTATTGGTCTCTGCATCAATAATCTCTACTCCTGTAGCTTTTTTGGTGTCTTTATCGTACAATATTTTAGTAACGATAGAGAAAGGGCGAAGCGTTAAATTCCCCGTAGCCTGAGCAGCTGGAAGGGTTGAAGATTGTGTACTGAAATATCCTCCGAAAGGACATCCCAAACTACATTTGTTTCTATATTGGCAATTGCTTCTGCCGGCCAAAGGACCAGTAACATGGGCAACTCTTCCGATAATTAAATGACGGTCATCACCATACTCCTTTTTAATTCGCTCTGCCACATCCTTTTCTACACAATTCAAATCCATAGGTGGTAAAAACTCACTGTCTGGCAAATAAGGTATATTTTCTTTTGATCCACTGATCCCAGCAAATTTTTCTACATGGCTATACCATGGAGCAATTTCATCATATCTCACTGGCCAATCTATAGCAATACCGTCTTTCGCGTTAGCTTCAAAATCCATATTACTCCAACGGTAAGATTGTCTGCCCCACATTAAGGACCTTCCACCTACCTGATAACCTCTATACCAGTCAAATCTCTTCACTTCTACGTAAGGGGATTCCTTTTCGTTTACCCAAAAATCTAGGTTTTTCTCACTTAATGGATAGTCTCTTTTTAAAACAGGATAGTTCTGGATCATTTCCTGAGTACGACCACCCCTATGGGTAAATTCCCAAGGTGCTTTGGTCGCAGTTTTATAATCCTTTACGTGTTCAACATTTCGTCCACGTTCTAATAAAATCGTTTTTAATCCTTTTTCAGTCAATTCCTTGGCAGCCCATCCTCCGGAGATACCAGAGCCTATAACTATAGCATCATAATTATTATCTGACATTAAATTTTGGTTTGGTTTATAATCCTAAAGTAAATTTAAAAACTTTAACAAACAAGAAAACACAACGATTTATACCTATATATTGAAAACGTTACTAACCTACTCTAATTTAATTGAGTTATTTATGGTACGAAACTAAAAAAATTGAAAGGCGCTGTTTTTTAGTTATAAATTTTTAGTTTTGCAATCCGAAATTTTTTATTGGAGAGATGTCAGTCCGAAGGACTCCTTTGGAGAGTGGTCGAATGAGCCAGCTTGGTCCGAAGGACTCCTTTGGAGAAAGCTGGTGTATTAGCAACGGCACTGAAAGTTCTTATTTGGAAGGATTTAAATAAATTTAATTGTTTTAAGTATATAACTATAAAACAATTAAATTTATTTAAATCCTTCCAAATAAGAAC
>JBKJLB010000262.1:0-5820 GCA_046597075.1 Pelobium sp. | reverse complement strand
GCAGGTTTTATCGCACTTACCAAAACAATATTTGTGGTGGCATCTTCCTCCACTCCTTTTCTAAAAATTTTTGCAGTAATTAATCGACTACCTAAAGGAAAATCAGCTGTTGAAATCTGAACTTGAATAGTATCACTAGAAGTTTTTACTTTTAAATCATCCACAAAATACAAGACAGAATCTACTAAAGGATCAGAAAAATTAATTTTCAAATTCACTGTTTCACCAGCTTTTAACACCTGCCCTGTTTCCGGAACAGAAAAATAAGAAGAACTACTTAATGAGTTTCCTGATTTTTGTTGACAAGAAAAGAGGAATAAAGAAAAGGTTATAATAAGAGCAGATTTCAGTTTGATTGGATTCATTATTCGTTTAATTCTAATGTGTTGCTAAAATAAAGGATTGCTTTAAATAATAGGAATTTAAACGCTATTTTAACTTAGTAAATTATCAAAATGGAAGCTTGCCCGTATTGTGGTAGGATCAAAATAAGTGTAAAGCAAAGGTATTTTGCGGATAATTCAAGCATAAATTGGCATTCAGACAGAAATAAATCAGCTATTCTTCTAAAACTTATACTGCAAAGTCAAAAAGAATCCTCTTCCATCAGATGGTAAAATACCAGGGCCTGGATAACCTGTTGCTCTTCTGGTGTAATAAATCTCGTTTGCTAAATTATTCACACTGGCCTCAATCGTAAATTTTTTAAATTGATAAGAAGAGCTAAAATCCATAATTTGATAGGCAGGCACTTCACCAATTACAGCAGCAACGCCTCCCTCGGTAGCATTCGTAGCATCTGTAAATTGACGGGACAAATAACTGTATTGATAAGTAGCTTTAAAATTTTTATAGGCAAACTTTAATCCTGTTTTGATATTAACCGCTGGCACAAACTCCACTTGTTTACCTTGAACTCCAGGTAATTGGCTTTTTGCATATTCAGATTTTATAAATGCAGCATTAGAGAAAATAGCAGTTTTAAAAGCACTATCATCTTTGCCTAAGGCAGATAAAATATCCAATTCTACGTAGCTTTCTAAACCATAAATGATGGCTTGTCCAATATTTGTACGGTTCCTTTTAATTCTATTACTAGCATCGGCAAATTGAACTTCGCCAATCCTGTTGTTATAATTCAGGTAAAAAAGACTGATATCATAATTGATGAATTTTGTTTGCTCGCTCCTCACTCCCAAATCTATAGAATAACCTTTTTCGTCTTGCAAATTAGGATCAACCGCGGCAGATGGATTGGCAATTCTTATATCACTAAAAGTAATTGACCGATAGTTTTGAGAGAAATTTCCATATACATTTATCACTGCATTTGGCTTGTAACTTAAACCTAAACCGGCTATTACAAAGCTTCTTGGACTATTTCTTTGCTCGTCTATTCTCTCATTTAAAATGATGTTTCCGGCATTGTCTCTCACAATGTTTCTATAATAACCAGCTGCCTTGGTATTGATATTCTCGAATCTGATGCCTGGGGTAATACTAAATTTAGAACTGATATTGAAAATATTCTCCGCAAAAAGGGATGTATTTCTATTCGGGAAATCGTAATCGTTTTGTGTTAATTGATCTGGATTCACAAAATTAAAATCAGCATTTTTCCCATTGCTCCCTTCGCCTTGTACCGCATGGTTAAAGCCATGATAATACCTTATGCCTACCAATAAAACCGATGGCTTTTTTAAAAAATTATACCGCTTTAGATACCGCGACTCTAAACCCCAATTGTCAAAATCTCCTTTAATTAAATCTCTTGGCCCATTATCGTCTATAGTTGCCACACGATTAGGTCTAAATCCTACTGAATATCGAGAAGCTGCCAAACCAAAAAACCTGAAATTGAATTCGTTCTTTTGGTTAAACCGATGGTCTAAATGCAGGGCATATAAATTCCAATCTACCTTAAACCAATTACGTTCGCGGTTACTTTGCCTTGCATCAGCGGTAAACATTTCATCTGTTAAACCACCAGGTTGTTGCGCCAAATAATCGGTATGGGTAAAATCTAAACCAATTTTTGTTTTAATATTGAATTGGTAATTCACATTTGCATATGCTGTATTCGCATCAAAATTAGAATTTGGACGCCAACCATTACCTTGTTTATGCTGATAAAAAGTGTAATAGCTTAGTTTATTTTTTGTACCGCTTGCGCTGATGAATGTATTGAGAAAATCAAAAGAGCCAACCGTTTGCCTAGCTGTTAAACTGATGGGTTTATCTTTCTCGGGCTTTTTCATTATAAAATTAATTAAGCCCCCAAACTGAGTTCCGTATTGTAATGAAGCCGCTCCTCTAACAATTTGAATTTCTTCCAATGCTTCTACCGGAGGCGTATAATAACTCTCAGGATAACCTAAAGCATCTGCACTAATATCGTAACCATTTTGCCTCACATTAAAATTTGATGAACGATTTGGGTCTAAACCTCTACCTCCAATACTGAGTTGCAAACCCGCTCCATCATTTTCCCAAATGTTTAAACCCGCTACTTTTGCGTAAACCTGTCGAGCGTTATTGGTGGCTAAATTGGCTGTTAAATCAGCTACTTTTATCAGTTCAGTTTTTTTGCCTTCGTAAATCGCAAAACCTTCTACCCCACGTAAATGGCTAAAACCACTTCCTGCTTTTTTTTCTTTGACGATGATTTCTTCTAATTCTTTAGGATTATTACTGAGCTTAATCTCTACATCAACATCTTTATTGTTAATATTTACAACTACTATAGATTGATTAAAATTAGCTCCAATTGCGATGATATTGTAAGTGCCATTTGGTAAATTCTGAAATAAAAATTCACCTTTTATATTGGTAGTTGTTTTGCTTTTTCCATCGCTTAAATAAACTAAGCAATCGGCGGCAGCCAAACCATTTTCTGCTTTTACAACTTTACCTTTTAAAGTAAATTGGGCAAAACACAGGTTTGCAATCAACATTAGAATTAAAATATTAAAAGCCTTTAATCTCATCGTTAAGGGGTAAAATCCAATTTTTTGGTTTAAAAGATTCTTGTTCTTTAGCTAAATCTATTGCGGGATTCACAAAGGTTTGCCCCATTCTGCCATTTAAACTTACGTAAACATCAGCAAAAACTTGTGGGTTTGGATAACCATTATTGTTGTAATAATCTCTTAATAAATGGGCGTATTGCAAAATGAAATCGGGCTGTGTACTCATCATTTTTTCTTGCAAAAGTGTTAAAAACTCTCTGTTATTCACAACTATTGCTTTTCCATTATCACTTTTAACAGTAAACTGAGCGTAACCTGCTTTCTCCATTAACATCACTCGCCAAGAGAACCGATAACCTTCTTCAGCCCAAAATAATTCTTGAGGATATAACATGTATCTAAATGGAATAATGAGCTGGGCAGCAAAGAAAATGGAAAGCGTGATGATTCTAAATTTTAACCCGAAAGTTTTGTAACTAAAAGTTTGCTGGTTTTGTATAAACTCGACCGGTAATTTTAGCCATCTATTTAATATGCTGATGATGTTTTGATGAAATTGAGCGGAGAAAAATATCAGTGCAGTAACCATCATAATGTAAGGGAACATCCCAATAGGGAAAAGTATAGCTGTCATAAAATGAAAGACAACAACAGAAACATAAGCCAAAATTCTTGTTTTTTTGTTCCACAATAAAAAGCCAATGGTTAAATCGTAAATACAGCCTACCCAAACAAAAATATAAGCTGTGATCTTGTAATTAAAAAGCCATCCAATAATTGGCATATCGTTACGGGCGGGTAACCAAATTTTTAAGGGCAAAGCGTTAATCAGCCAATCGGAATTGAGTTTAGCTAGGCCTGCGTAGAAATATAATATCAATACCAAAAACTTAATAACATCTATATTCCATTGCGGAATAAATGAGTTATTTAATGATTTATCCTGATAAGCATCCACAGAAAAATAGCGATGTGCTGGCAAAAACATCAATAAAAAAAGTACTAAACTGGTAAAATAATAATGGTTGAGATAAGTGGATTTATCCATTAACTCTATATAAGTGAAGCTGAAGAAAAGTACAATAATTGCTTTTTTGTACCACAAACCAATAGCCACTAAAATAGCAGCTATAGCACAAATAATAAATAAAATATAAGTGTAATTCCCTAAAGGTTTGATAAACTCTAGACCGTAAAAGCCAAAGAAATATTTGGGTTTGATGTAGAGTTCTGCTATCCAGCCGTTGGCCCAAAACCTAATTATACTTAAAAACAACATGCAGCCTGTCGCTATTCTAAATATAGCTAACGGAGCTGCATGCGTCGTTTTTTTTAAATATTTGCTGATCAAACTTTACCGATTAATCGCCATCGTTATCAGTATAAGTGATGGTAATACTCATAGCCGATGTCATATCTACCTTTAACAACCTTACTAATTTTTGCATCTCGGCGTAGGCATTAATCATTTTTGTTTTGTTATTAGTTACTTCGCTGTAAAGATTATTTTGTAAACCGTTTAGATTAACGTCAATCACATCAAATTGCTGGGTAATCAATTCTGATAATAGTTTTCCTGAAGTTGCATCTTTAACACCTAATGCGTCTAAATAATTTTTAATAGAATAACCTGCGGTTTGGTTTTGATAACTTTTACCTAAAAAGAAATTATAAGTAGCTGTTTGAGCAGTTTTGGCTAATGTCAAACTTAAATCTTTAGTGTAAAGAGCTTCTACTTTTTCTGGAAACGAATTTCCAGGTGTCATTGCTCCAGCAGGAATTCCAATTTTCCCAGAACGGATGTACCTTTCGAAATTTAAAATGTAACCATTGATTAAAGTAGAGGTAGATGAACCAGCGTCAATGGCTGTTTTAGATTTAAAGGTTGTTGCAAAATCACCTTTCCAAGCAGTATAAACTTGGGTAAAAACCGTATTCATTTGATTAGTGATACGCTTTAAGTAGTCGATTTTTTTAGCTGCATCTGCTGCAGTTGTATAAGCTGCAACAATTTCTGTATCGTTAGTACCGATACCATTAATTAGGTAATCTATAGCGGGGAAACCTTGAGCTGCATAAGATGCTGGCACTTCTAAATTTGCATTCCCGGCAGCTGTATTTGCTTCAATTGTAGAAACACTGGTAGGGTAAATGTTGAAATGCCCTCTAATGGCGTAAGTTTGACCTGGCCCAAAATCAAACATCTCTACTTTTTGCCAATTGATATAAGCGGCTCTCCAGCTTGCTCTAAAAGCGATTAAGTTTGCCGAGTTTGGAGTCTTGGTAAAAGCATCAGCCTTAGCTAACATATCATCAAATTGCGTTTTAAAATCGGCGTAAGCGGGTACAATTATATTATCACTCAAATTTGTTAATAGGGCCTTTCTATCGGTTTCATTATTATTAGCTTTTTTAGGGCCTTCTTCTGATTTAGAACAAGCAAACACTGTTACTATAACAATAAAAAAAGCAAGTAAATATTTAAATGATGTAATAGAGAATAACCTCATTTTTAATCTAATTAGTTAATGTTAAACTTTGTTTTAATTGACACGCCAGCTTCTAGTATTTTAGTAGGGGTTAAATCCCAAAAACCGTTTGCAGATCCTACAAGCTCAGTTAATATATCATCAGAGAACTTCGCATCTACCGTTTTTGTTTTACAAAATCTTAAAGAGTAGATAAATCCTAAACCTTCTGCAATGGCATGTGCTCTAGTTGCATCTGTAGTAGATGTACCCCACTTAACTAAGTAACCTAAAGCAGAATTAGCGATAGCAATTTCAAACTGAGTTCTAATGAATAGCGCTTGCTTTTCTAGCTCTACTCTATCATTATTTACAATAGCTGC
>JBKJLB010000125.1:0-3805 GCA_046597075.1 Pelobium sp. | reverse complement strand
TGATAAATCACTTAAATTATTTCAAGAAACAGGTGTGTTTAGTGTAAGAGAAGCACATGCTCGTCACGAAATTTTATTAGAAGAATATTACAAAAAACTTCAAATAGAATCTAGAGTAATCGGAGATTTAGTTACCAATGTAATTATCCCAGTAGCTATTAAATATCAAACTTCTATCGTTGAAAACGTAAAAGGTTTAAAAGATATTGGTTTAGGTGAAGATACCTATTCGGTTCAAATGATGATGATTAAACAAATTTCTGAACATGTTCTTTTTATTAAGAAAAATGTAGAAGAAATGGTTAACGAACGTAAGAAAGCAAACGTGATAGAAGATATTCGTGACAAGTCAATTGCTTATGATGAGAAAGTTAAATCTTATTTCAACTCCATCCGTTACCACGTTGATAAATTAGAATTATTAGTGGACGATAATATTTGGCCTTTACCAAAATTCAGAGAATTATTGTTTATCAAATAATTATACAATTAAAGTTATACATAAAACCGTTTCTGTTAAAAGGAACGGTTTTTTTGTTTGGGCGTTCGGGCAGGCTGTACGTTCATACTACACAAGCCTTAGCCACAGGCCGGTATCCACTTTCATCCTTAACGCAAAAACTTGATTTCACAGCTTTTACCTTCCTATTTATAACTCACAACCTTCTACTTTTAACTTTCTACTTTCTACTTTAACCTTTTTAATATCTTTGCTTCAACATGAGTGATAATCGTTACAACCAACGCGGCGTATCTGCTGGAAAAGAAGATGTCCATAACGCCATTAAAAACATCGATAAAGGAATTTTCCCGCAAGCTTTTTGTAAAATTATTCCTGATATTTTAGGCAATGATGAAGCCTATTGCAATATTATGCATGCAGATGGCGCTGGAACTAAATCGTCTTTAGCATATATTTATTGGAAAGAAACTGGAGATATTTCTGTTTGGAAAGGGATTGCGCAAGATGCGATCATCATGAATTTAGATGATTTACTATGCGTAGGAGCAACAGATCACATTTTGTTATCTTCTACCATTGGTAGAAATAAAAATTTGATACCGGGCGAAGTCATAGCAGAAATCATAAACGGAACTGAAGAAATTTTAGCCGATTTACGTGAAATGGGAATTAACATTTACTCCACAGGCGGAGAAACTGCTGATGTTGGTGATTTGGTGAGAACCATTATTGTAGATTCTACAGTGACTTGCCGAATGAAGCGTGAGTATATTATCTCTAATCATAATATAAAAGCTGGTGACGTCATTGTTGGACTATCCTCATCTGGGAAAGCGACTAACGAAACAGAATATAACGGAGGCATGGGTTCTAATGGATTAACATCTGCCCGACATGATGTTTTTAATAAAACCGTAGCTGAAAAATTCCCCGAAAGTTATGACCCAGCAGTTCCTTTCGACTTGGTTTTTTCGGGTCAAAAATCATTAACAGATCTAGTTAAAATTTCTGATGATTTATCTGTTACCGCTGGTAAGTTAGTGCTCTCTCCTACTCGTACCTACGCTCCAGTGATCAAAAAAATATTAGACCAATACCGATCTAAAATACATGGAATGGTGCATTGCAGTGGTGGCGCACAAACTAAAGTGCTTCATTTTATCGAAAATCTACATATCATAAAAGACAATTTATTTCCCATTCCTCCGCTTTTCGAATTAATTCAAGAACAATCTTTAACGGATTGGGAAGAGATGTATAAAGTCTTTAATATGGGCCACCGTATGGAATTATACGTTCCCGAAGAAATTGCCGCAGATATTATCAAAATCTCCCAATCATTTGGCATTGATGCGCAAATTGTAGGAAGAGTAGAAAGTGCAGAGAAAAAGCAGGTGACGATTACGTCTGAAAAAGGGGTTTTTGTTTATGATTAACCTATATTTTCTAATTTTCACAAGTTTTTGCGTTAAGGATTGTCCCAAGGACTCCTTCGGAGAAGCGGCAGCTTTTTTGGTTTTTCACCAAAAAACTATAGTGGAAAGCCTGTTAAAACGCCCGAATGAAACTTAATAGGTAGCTAACTAATTACATTTATATTTTTAGCTTAAACAAACATTTTTTAATAAGAAGCATTACTTTTGCAACATGCCAAAAATTTCACAAAAAGGAATAGCAATGCCAGCTTCCCCAATCAGGAAGTTGACCCCTTATGCAGATAAAGCAAAATTAGCTGGTAAAAAGGTTTTTCATTTAAATATCGGTCAGCCAGATATTGAGACACCCGAAATCATGCTGAATGCGGTCAAAAATATCGACTTTAAAGTATGGTCATATACCGCATCTGAAGGGACTTTGAGTTATCGTACCAAACTTGCATCTTACTATAATAAACTGGATTACGGCATTACGCCAGAAGATATTATTGTGACTACTGGTGGTTCTGAAGCGATTACCATTGCTATGATGGCTTGTTTAAACCCTGGTGATGAGGTGATTATTCCCGAACCTTTTTATGCAAACTATAATGGTTTTGCTTGCCAAAGTGATATTGTGGTAAAGCCAATTTTATCATTCATTGAAAATGGTTTTGCTTTACCGCCTATTGCTGAATTTGAAAAGGTAATTACAGATAAAACGAAGGCTATCATCATTTGTAATCCTAACAACCCGACTGGTTATTTATACAGCGAAGCAGAAATGAACGACTTAAAAGCTTTGGCTTTAAAGTATGATTTGTATCTTTTTTCTGATGAAGCTTACCGCGAATTTTGTTATGATGGAAAAGCATTTATCTCGCCGATGCATTTAGATGGCTTAGATGAAAATGTAGTTATAATGGATACTGTTTCTAAAAGATACAGTGCTTGTGGAGCAAGATTAGGCTGCTTGATTACCAAAAACAAGGGAGTAATTGCTACTGCATTAAAATTTGCACAAGCCAGATTAAGTCCTGGAATGGTAGAGCAAATTGCAGGAACTGCCGCTGTAGATACTCCAGATGCTTATTTCGAAAAAGTAAACAAAGAATATACGCACAGAAGAGATGTTTTGGTGACCGCCTTAAATAAAATGGAAGGTGTTTTTTGTCCCAACCCGGGTGGTGCGTTTTATGTAGTTGCAACATTACCAATAGATAATGCCGATAAATTTTGCCAGTGGATTTTGGAAGATTTTTCTTTCGAAAACCAAACGGTAATGATGGCGCCAGCGACTGGTTTTTACTCTACCGCAGGTGTAGGGACAAATCAGGTAAGAATGGCTTATGTTTTGAATAGCGATGACCTGGAAAAAGCGATGGTTTGCTTGGAAGAAGCGCTAAAAGTTTATCCTGGCAAAGTAAATAGTGAAAAGTTAAAAGAAGAAAGTCTAAACTCTTAAATTAAACTGTTAACTTTGAATACCTTTTAAATAACGGGCTCGACCGGAATAGACAGGATGGATGATAAGTGGGTAAGCATGCAGCGCAATGAGGGTTCAGCGCTATAATATTGATTCTCAAAACACAAAAGGCGAAAATAACTACGCTCTTGCTGCTTAATCTTAACCGAGTTAAGATGGCCTTTGTTACACTTTAGAAGTATGAGCGAGATGTTTCCCGGAAGCCAAGTCTGGCGGCAGCCGATCAGGAAGCACAGAAATGCTAGAATAAGGATAAGGAAGTTTCGGACTTATCTCGAAAACTCAAGAAACTAAGGAATCGTCAGGCTGTTTGTGGCCAAATGCTTCTCGAAAACCAATTACAAAATAAGCATGTAGAAAGCGCAACTGGTCCCATGTTTGGACGAGGGTTCGAATCCCTCCGGGTCCACTTAATGACCAAAAAGCAGGTAGCGGATTGGA
>JBKJLB010000086.1:0-3529 GCA_046597075.1 Pelobium sp. | reverse complement strand
TTTGCACTGATATAGGACGAGCCTTGTGTAATGAAACATCCTATGAAGAAAAATTTCTCCCAACCTTTGCTCATAGTGAATTGACTGTGAGCAGCATAACGGTGGTGAAAAATAGATTGAAAGAATAAAGAAAGGTACCAGTGCAGTACAAAAAAAGTTAGAAATGCCATTTAAACGTGATTAAATAAAGTTACAAGATAATCTTAATAATTTGTAAAAGGTATTTTTAAATGTCAACATTCATTAAATGATGACACTTAATTTTCAATAGAGCTTTTCGATTTCGTTAATAATTTTAGTTCTGGTTTCGTCACTAACTTTTACCAAAGGTAAGCGGACATGGTCATCGCAGATGCCTAATTCTTTCATTCCAGCTTTTACTCCAGCAGGATTGCCTTCTACAAAACATAATCTTGTAAACTCTAACAGGTTAGCATGTTGGGTTTTGGCAGTTTTAAAATCTCCTTTTAAGCAGCTGCGAACCATTTCTGAAGTTTGAAAAGGCATAGCATTACCGATAACAGAAATTACGCCAATGGCGCCCAAAGCAATCATTGGTAAAGTCACTGGGTCATCGCCCGAAATTAAATCAAAACCTGCCGGTTGATGAGCAGCAATATCATTGAAAATATCAAAATTACCTGAAGCTTCTTTTGTTGCGATGATATTTGGATGTGATGCCAAACGTAAAGTAGTAGCAGAGGTCATGGTAATGCCTGTTCTTCCTGGTACATTATAAAGAATGATGGGAAGTTTCGAGGCATCGGCTATAGCCTTATAATGTTGATAGATTCCTTCTTGAGTAGGTTTGTTGTAATAAGGAACTACTGACAATACTGCTTCATAACCGTCTAAATCAAAATGAGTAACAGCCTCAATTACTTCAGCAGTATTGTTACTGCCCATACCTGCAACCAAGGGAACACGTTTATTTGTTTTTTGAGTGGTAAATTCAAAAATTTTTTGTTTTTCTTCTTTTGTTAAAGTGGCAGACTCTGCTGTAGTGCCCATTACTACAATATAATCAACCTTTCCGTTGATTAAATGCTCAATAGTTTTCTCCAATGCGTTATAATCGACACCCCCATCCTCAAGAAAAGGAGTCACCATTGCTACTCCGGTTCCAGTAAATCTGCTCATTTTATTTTATTTAAATAGTGTTTTAATTCTGATGAAAAACGGGAAAAGTTACGCTGATCTGTAGCAATCATGAAATCAAAAATTGCAGTTTGATTTTCGTTATAAGCACCAACTTTAAATAACGACTTCGACAAAGCCGTGATGTAAGTTAAAGGAAAGCAAATCTCTGTACAAAGGTTAATTAACATGTCAAATTCATGATTTACAAAACTGATGATTTTTTCTTTTCTAGGGATGTAATTCCACGCGACATCCTCTTTAGATAAAATTTGTATGTTAGAATTTTCTAGTTTTAATAATGCTTGATCTGTCTTATAAATCAAAAATTTTACATTTTTGTTTTCATTTTTAAAATCTTCGGCTAATTTTTCAACCTCCTGTAATTCTTTTTGATTGTGTATAATCAAAAGGATACCAATATTTTTTGCATGAGACCAAGAAACAGAATGATTTTTTCTGCTTAATTTTTTAATCTCTTGCTTTAATTTATGAAAACCAGATTTTAGTCTGATTCGGTTAAATAATTTCTTCATTTTAATTGGTTTAACAAATCTTCATCAGAAATGATTGGGATTTGTAATTTCTGAGCCTTTTCTAATTTGGAAGGCCCCATATTTTCGCCAGCTACAAGATAGTTTAATTTAGCTGATATGCTGCTGAGGATTTTTCCTCCGTTAGCCTCTATGATATCTTTTAATTCATCTCGGCTATATTTTTCAAAAACTCCTGAAATAATAAATGTTTTGCCACTCAATTTTTCAGATGTTAAAATTACTTCCTTTTCTTCAATTTCGAAAGTTAAACCAAATGCTTTCAATTTTGATATTTCTTCCTGATGTTCATGGATATAAAAATATTCAATCACACTCTGAGCTATTCTTTCTCCAATTTCATCAGCAGCAATTAATTGTTCGAAATCAGCACTCATGATTTTGTCGATATTTTTAAAATGCTGGGCTAATTTTTTAGCTACAGTAGCTCCAACATATCTAATTCCTAAACCAAAAAGCACTTTTTCAAAAGGCATTTGTTTAGATTTTTCAACTCCTTCAATAAGGTTAACGATAGATTTCTCTCCAAAGCGTTCCAGTTGTTTTAACGCTTCTTCTTTATCTTTTAATTGATAGATATCGCTAATGTGTCTCAACAATCCTTTTTGATAAAAAGCTTCTACTGTTTCTGCTCCAATTCCTTCGATATTCATTGCCTTTCGGCTGATGAAATGCTGTATTCGTCCAACTATCTGTGGCGGGCATTCTTCATCATTCGGGCAATAATGGACTGCCTCCCCCTCTTTTCTAATTAATTCAGTCCCACACTCGGGACAGTGGTGGATATATTCAATTTTTTTAGCGTTTTCAAAGCGTTTATCTAAATTTACTTTGATGATTTTTGGGATGATTTCGCCACCTTTTTCAACTAAAACAGTATCATGCTCATGAAGGTCTAGTCTTTCGATTTCGTTTGCATTATGTAAAGTTGCCCTCTTGACTGTTGTCCCCGCCAATAAAACTGGTTTCAAATTTGCAACAGGTGTAACTGCGCCTGTTCTACCTACCTGATAAGTAACTTTTTCTAAAACTGTTTCAACTTCTTGGGCTTTGTATTTATAGCTGATGGCCCAGCGTGGAGACTTTGCTGTAAAACCTAATTCTTGTTGTTGTGCATAGCTGTTTACTTTTAAAACAATGCCATCAATATCATAACTTAGTTTAAAACGTTTCTCTTCCCAAAAAGTAATAAAAGCCAAAACATCTTGAATGTTATCGCACAATTTACTTTCTTCCGAAACTTTAAAGCCCCAATTTTTTACCGCTTTTAAACTATCCCAATGTGTTTTAAATGGGTTTTCATCACTGTAAAGAAAATATAAGAAACAATCTAATGGGCGTTTAGCTACTTCGCCCGAGTCTTGCATTTTAACTGTCCCAGATGCAAAATTTCTTGGATTGGCATATGGAACTTCTCCATTTTCAATACGGTCCTCGTTCAGCTTTTCAAAAGCAGCTTTATGCATTAAAACTTCACCTCTAATTTCGAAGTAAGCAGGAATATTTGAACCTTTTACTAGATTAGGAATGGTTCTGATGGTTTTGACATTCGCCGTTACTTCATCACCTTTTGTGCCATCCCCACGGGTTACTCCACGTAATAGTTTACCATTTTCATAGGTTAAACTCATCGACAGCCCATCAAACTTCAGCTCACAAACGTATTGAAAGTTATCGCCTATTGCTTTTTTAATGCGTTCGTCAAAATCTATTAAATCTTGCTCGTTATAAGTATTCCCTAACGACATCATTGGCCATTTATGGACAATAGTTTTAAAGTTTTTAGTAATTTCTCCACCTACTTTTTGCGTAGGAGAGTCGGGATTCAAAAACTCAGG